>JALXAI010000517.1 GCA_026992215.1 Desulfobacterales bacterium
CTGAAAAAGAAGAAGGACTTTTTGCCTTTCCGCTGAATGAAGCTGACAGATCGTTGATTGACGGTTTCAATGAGATGGATCCTGAAAAAACTGAACAAGAGGCCGGTGGAGACTCAAAAGACGGGGCTGTTATCAACGATGAGCTGATCGACATGGCTCTAAACAGCGGTGATATAGAAGATGAGCTCTTTTCCAGGGATTCCCAAGAGGGCGGAAAACAGGAGGCAACAGGGAAAGAGGAAGAAAAAAAATCGTGCAACACCCCGATTCTGGGGACCAACGGTGAACCCATCATAATCGACGAAGAGGCAGTAATTCACACCATCGACGAGAACTTCACCGAGGAACATTCCGAATCGTCAGATAACTTATCGGACGAGGAGGGTCAGATAATTTCCGAGGAATACGACCAGGAGTTATTTGATATATTTCTTGAGGCCTTCAAGGATAACCTCGATAAGTTGAGCCGGATAGAGCAGGATCTGAGAACCGGAAAAGAACCATCCCGGTGTCTCGATAACGCTCTGGTGCGCCTGGAGAAGATGATTTCATCAGCAAATTACATGGACTACCAGAGTGTCCTTAAAGTCTTGAAGACTTGGCGCAACGAGGTAAAAAGGCTCACCCTTTCCGACGAAAACATTCCGTCCGCCTTCAGCAAGCTGTTCACCAATTACTGTTACAAGCTTCTCCGCCTTGTTCCCGCGTTACGAAAGCTGCTGGAAGCCCAGGGGCAAACCTCCGAAACCCTTGTAGCTCTGGGAGAAACCATCGATCTGTCAGAAGTTTCCTCGGCATCAGCTGAAGTGGAAATTAAGATAGACACCATGTTCGATTTAATTGAGAGCCAGAAAGAAGAAACATCGGCAGAGACGGTTGAACTGAACGAAGAAGTGAAACAATTTCAAGCCGAAATAAAGCTCGAAGCGGAACGGGAGGATGGCGCGGAGCTTATCGAAGCTTCTGAAGGTGAAGACGACGAGTCCGAGGTATCGCTGACGGAACTGGTAAGCAAACAAACGCTCAGGGTAGACGCCCAGAAGGTCGATAACCTGCTGAACCAGGTGGGTGAGCTGGTGGTGGTGAGGGCCGGGTTTTCACAGACAGCGGATGTATTTAGAGAAACCATAAGAGGTTTTGCGGAGCAGGAAAAACTGAACAAGCAGGACCTGAAAGTGCTGAAAAATATAAGCTATAAGATTGCTGAATCTTCCGTCTCCCTGGGGCGAATTGCCAACGAGCTTCAGGAAGCTGTCATGAAAATCAGGATGCTACCGGTACATAACCTCTTCCAGAGATTTCCGCGACTGGTTCGAAACTACTCGGGATCATTAAATAAAAGGGTGGAATTGAAGATCATCGGCAGCGACACAGAACTTGACAAGAGGGTCCTGGAGCAGATGGCCGATCCCATAGTTCACCTGCTTCGTAACGCCATTGCTCACGGTATTGAAGATCCCTCGACGAGGGCGAAATTGGGCAAACCAGAAGAAGGTAGGATTACTCTCTCCGCTTACCACGAAGGGAACCATGTCATAATAGAGATCAGTGATGACGGGCAGGGTATAAATGTCGAGAAACTCAAGGAAGTCCTGGTAGAAAAAAATGTGATCAGTTCGGCGGACATAAACAGGTTGAGCAGGGCGGAAATTCTCAATTCCATATTCCTGCCGGGAATTTCCACTGCTGAGACAGTCACCTCCACCAGCGGTCGAGGGGTCGGTATGGACATAGTCAAGGAAAACGTGGAAAACCTCAATGGTTCTATCGAAGTAAAATCAAAACAGGGCGAGGGAACTACGTTTATTATCAAGATTCCATTGACCGTGGCCATTATCCAGGCGCTGCTCGTGGATGTATGCGGGCAAATCTTTACCATCCCGCTTACGTCGGTTCTTGAGATAACAAGGGTGTTTGAAGAAGAGATAGAAACCATAGAGGGATTCGAGGTAATTCACCTGCGCGACACCACCATTCCTTTGCTGCGCCTGGAAAATGTCCTTAATTTCGATACAACCGGCGACAAACCCGGGCGGACTTTCGTTGTAATTGTCAGCGTGGGAAAAGAAGAAGTCGGCCTGATAGTTGACGGTTTGCTGGGCGAGCAGGAAGTGGTTATTAAACCACTCTCGGAGAGCCTGCGGGAAAACAGGACCTTTTCAGGTGCAACAATACTGGGTGACGGAAGTATTTCCCTTATTCTCGATGTTGCCCAGCTTGTGGAGATAGTAAAGGGCAGAAGCTTTTTTAAAACGGGAACGTTCACTGCCGCGGCGTAGAAAAGAGCTTGTAAGTAAGAATAACACCATGCGGATAACAACAGGATCAAATCGATACCCGATCAGGGTACTGATCGTGGATGACTCGGCTCTGATCAGAAAGTATCTGTCTCAGGCCCTGAACAGGACGTCTTTTCTCAGGGTGGTGGCGACTGCCCAGGACGGAATTTTTGCGCTGGAGAAGATACAAACCCTTTCTCCTGATGTGGTACTTCTTGACTTTCACATGCCTCGCCTGGATGGCATCGAAACGCTGAAACTTATAATGATGCACCATCCCGTACCGGTAGTAATGTTCAGCAGCGTGACGCGGGAGGGAGCATTGCTTACCATCAAGGCCTTGAAGCTTGGTGCCGTTGACTTTATGCCTAAGCCCATGGGATCGCTTCTTGACAACATGAAATACATCTATACCGAGCTCGTAACCAAAATACTAACGGCAGCAAACAGCAACGTGCAAGGGCTTGGACACGGCTTCGGTGAAAGGATTCCCCGGTACCGGGTGCCGTCTTCTGCCCAGCGCGGTTCTACGGATTTTTCAAGTGATCTGATAAATGACGGCTACGCGGGATGGGAACAGCTGCCTTTTTTTGCCATCGGGTGTTCCACTGGGGGCCCCAGGGCCCTGGAACAGATCATCTGGTCTTTACCGGCAGATTTCCCTGCCCCCGTGACAGTTGTACAGCACATGCCCGACCCGTTTCTGTCCGTTTACGCGGAACATTTGAACTCAAAATCGAAGTTAAAGGTAAAGATAGCAACCCCGTACTCCGAGGTCGAACCCGGAACGGTACTTCTTGCCCCCGGTAACGCTCACATGAAAATATGCAGGCTGGGCACCCGACTTGTGGCGTCTCTTCATGCCATAGATTCTCCGGGACTCGGCAAATTTCCTTCTGCTGATCACCTGTTCAGTTCCGTGGCCAGAACCACCGGGGAACGTGCGGTCGGCATAGTTCTCAGCGGCATGGGAAAAGATGGAACGAGAGGACTCAGAGCCATTAAGCTTGTGGGCGGTTATACCATAGCGCAGGACAGGGCAAGCGCTACCGTATACGGGATGCCCGGATCTGCCCGAGCGAAGGGCTTAATTGATAGGGTTCTCAATCCAGGGGACATTGCAAAAGCAATGAAAACCATGACCGATTTAGGCCGGCTTCCCGGCGATTCCCGGCACGTTGCCGGAGCGATGAAGAGAGAAACGAACTACGAACGGATGCATGATAACCAGGGATAAGAGATGTCCAGGACAATTGCGATAGTAAGTCAGAAAGGCGGCGTTGGAAAAACAACAACGGCCGTGAACCTTGGGGCGAGCCTTGCAGCGCTACGCAAACGCACGCTCATCATCGGTCATGACCCTCAATGCGGCGTGGCTGTTTCCTTTGGCCTGGAACAGCGCTCGAACGGGGCGGGGCTCTTCAACTTTTACCTGGGTCAGATTCCCCTGGAACAGGCCCTGAAACACACATCCATGGAAAACCTGGATATTATCCCGTGCAATGTAGAATCGAGCGAAGAAGAGTTGAGTTTCCTGAGAATCATAGCGTCAGACATATTCAAGCTAAACTCCAGCATGCAACTCCTTAGAAACAGCTACGATTACATTATTATTGACTGCCCTCCGACCCTGGGAACGGTAACAACAGCCAGCCTTGTTGCCGCCGATTCCTTTATCGTACCTCTGCAAATGGACATCTACAGCTTGAACACTATCGGCAGGGTGATCAAAACCGCGAGAAACATAAAAACGCACTACAATCCTAGGCTTGAAATCGAAGGGTTCCTTTTTTCCATGGTGGATCCTCGCGCACGACTTACCAGGAACATTCTAGAGGAAAGCAGAAAAAACCTGAAGTCAAGGGTCTTCAAGACCATAATACCAAGGCATCCGTCTCTGGCCGAGGTTCCGCAGATGAAAAAACCGGTAATTTTTATCGACATAATGTCTCCCGGTGCCCGCGCTTATTTACACCTGGCAAAGGAGATAGTCGACAGAGAAACAAGACGCTAGCTGAAACGATACAGGAGAGAGACATTAAGAGATTCATCGGAAAATTGATGGTAAGGATGAGGCTCGCGAGAGGAGAAGAAATGGGTACAGCCGACTACGTTAATGATCGCAGGAATTTCCCTCGAATTGTCAAGGAGGTGAAAATTGAGGTAAGTGAGATATCTTATCCTATTTCAAAGGAAAACGGAGAGGAAGGGACATCGAAAAATATTGGCAGGGGGGGCATATGCTTTGCCTTGCCCTTTCCTTTAAGTCCCGGTGCCTTGTTGAGCCTGAAGATTTATCTGCCCGCATGGCAGAAGTACAAGAAAAGTTTTGCACAGGTACTGAACGTGGGCCACCCTTCCGAGCCTCTGTCAGCCATTGGCGAAGTGGTCTGGTGCAGTCCTGTTACAAGCGGTACGGACTACGAAATAGGTGTTAAGTTCGTGGATATTTACGAAGACGATTACAAGGCGCTGGCCAGGTATCTGGACAATATGGAAGGGTAAACGAAAGAGACAGTTGCATACTATGACAACAAGTCATAAGGAAATCAAAGGGTTTAAAGGAACTCTTTCAGATATAGAACTGATAGATGTGACTCAAATGGCGTGCCTTTCCGGTTCATCCATGATCATCAAAGTGGAAAGAAAACGCCAAACAGGTCTATTGCACATACTCGACGGCAATATTGTTCATGCTCAAACCAACACAAAGACGGGCGAAGAAGCTTTCCTTGAAATCATGTCCTGGCAGGGAGGGAAATTCATAACACGGAAACTTGACGAAATGCCCCCCCAGACGATCAAGAAAAACTGGGAGTTTCTGCTCATAGAAGCCACACGGGTAAAGGATGAGACGAGAGAGTTAGAAAAAGCGTCAGAGGAAGGGAAATCCAAGGGGATCCGGGTTTTAATAGTGGACGATTCCCGCTTCATTTGCGGGAAGATGAAGGAATTCCTGGAAAAAGACCCGGAAATCACAGTCGTGGGAACAGCGCTGAACGGGAAAGAAGCCCTTGAAATGCTTGAAAAACTCTCCCCGGATCTCATCACCCTCGATATCAACATGCCGGTGATGAGCGGAGACACGGCCTTAAAACATATAATGATTCATGCTCCCTGCCCGGTGGTGATTGTAAGCGGGATTGATGCCGGCAATACTTCCGCGGTCTTTGACTTTTTGAGGCTCGGAGCCGTTGATTTCATATCAAAGCCGCAAAATATCAGGCAACTGCTGGACCAGCAGGAGTCTTTTGCGCGAAAAATAAAAATAGCCGCAAAAGCCAGGGTAAAAAACTTCAGACGGGCAAGAAGCGTTCCACACGTTGCCGATAGGAAGACCTTACAGCATCCCGTCGCAACTCCGCGGGAAAGGCTCGCCGTACTTTTCGGGATGGCAGGAGGATGCTCGGATATTTTAAAAATACTTCCGTCTTTGCCGGATAACCTCAACGCGCCGGTCCTGGTTGTACAGCAGATCGAGAAAAATTTTCACGGGAATTTCGTGCAGTTTCTGGATAGCATTTCCAGGATGCCCGTTGTTGCCCTGGAAAACGGTGTTGAGAAAACATTGAAGAAGGGAAAATGCTACTTCGCGCTCCCGGGATGTAAAATCAGCGTAACACAAGGTAATAGGCTGATTAATATCAAGAAATCCCATTTTTCGGGTTCGCCCTTTGATGGCCTCGAAGTTCTGGCACGCTCTGTCTTCAGTTCTTTTAAGTCACCCGAGAGCATAATCTGGACATTTGTCTCTGGCGAAGAGAGAGCGCCTGACAACCTTGTCGAGATGCTCGGTACGTCCGGTTCTGTTATTGTATCCCAGGACCCTTCCACTGCCCTGCATCCCGAGCTACCGGGTTCATACATCGAAAAAGGTGTCGCTGATATCGTCGTGCCACCGGAAGGGATACCGCGCAAACTCGTCAAAATTCTTAGACGATTCAGGATTAAAGAGAAAAAAGGAGTTTCATGAACGACGTTAAGAGGAGTGGCGGATGAATCCTGTAAAAGCACTGATTGTAGACGACACATCGGTGATCCAGAAGGCTCTGGGGAAAATACTCTTCAGGGACAGGAACATTGAAGTTGTGGGATACGCGAGCAACGGGATCGAATGCCTGGAAAAAATTGAAAAATACAGGCCTGATGTCATTACCTTGGACATTGAAATGCCCCTGATGGACGGACTTACTACGCTAAAGCACATCATGATCGAAAAGCCCACTCCCACGGTCATAGTCAGCTCCATGACCCAGACAGGATACATTACCTTCGAAGCATTGAGACTGGGCGTGGTGGATTTTATCCCCAAGCCCAGCGGAGCTAACAAACTGGACATGGCAACCCAGGAAAAGATTCTGAGGGACCGCGTGAAAATAGGCTCGTGCATTAAGATCAGGAATATCAGGCGCGTAAAATTCGAAAAGCAACCTGCTCCTGTTGACTTCATAACGCACGATGGAAGGCCTCAAAAAATAATAGGAATCGGCACGTCCTTGGGAGGGCCAAACACCATCATTAGAATTATTTCCTCCCTTCGACCAAACTTTGACGGAGTGGTACTGGCGATGCAGGAGATTGCCCCGGAGATATTGCCATCATTCTGTAGTTATTTCAATGAGATAGCCCCCATAAAAGTGGCGCCTGCAAGAGATGGGCTCATCTTGAAAAAAGGCACCTGCTACATGATTTCCAGAACGTACAGCGTAAGACTGTGCACCGACAAAAAAACCGGGGAAACAATGCTGAGATTGAAAAAAAGCATAGGTGGTCCCATGGATTCAATGTTCGAATCCATCGCTGAATCCTTCGGGGCAAATTCAATGGGAATACTGCTTACGGGAATCGGCGATGATGGCCCCTGCGGCTTGAAACGTATACTCGAAGCCGGTGGAAGAACCATAGCCCAGGAAGAGGAATGCTGTGTATTCCCAAACCTGGTTCAGAATGCTCTCGAGCATGGAAGTGTTCAAAAGGTTTTAAAAGATGACGAGATCCCGGATGTAATTCTGAGCTGGGTTCAGTAAGGTCAACAGTAGATCAAACAACGGAATGAAATGCAACACTCAGTGCACGTGAAACAGGCAGATATGCAAATATATATTCCTAAGGAGGACGAGCCATGAAAAGAAACTTATCTTTGATACTTATTTTGATTGTTGGAGCATTATTTTTCTTCTTTTCGTTTCCTAATCATCTTCATGCGGCCACCTATAAAATTGGTGTTCTGGCCAAGCGAGGGTCCGTTAAGTGTCTAAAAAAATGGGGCAAAACTGCCTTGTTTCTTACGGAAAAAACCGGCGACAAATTTGAAATTATCCCCCTGAAATTTACCCAGATTGAGCCCGCGGTGAAAAACAAGGAGGTGGATTTTGTCCTGGCAAATTCGGCATTTTTCGTAGTCTTGCAAAAAAAATACGGTGTAAGAAGCGTGGCAACGCTAATCAATTCAAGGCAGGGGAAAGCCCTGGACAAATTCGGCGGAGTTATTTTCGTGAGAAAGGACAGTCCTATCAAGACTCTTTCCGATATAAGAGGCAAGAAATTTGATTGCGTGAAGTATTCTTCCTTCGGTGGAGCACACATGGCCTGGAGACTCCTTCTTGAAAACGGAATTGACCCGAAGAAAGATTGCGCTTCTTTTACTGAAGGGAAAAAGCACGATTACGTGGTTTATCGTGTGCTCAACAGGAAGGTTGACGTGGGAACGGTAAGAAGCGATACCCTGGAGCGCATGGAAGCGGAGGGGAAGATAAAGATGTCTGATTTCCGTATTATTCATAAGATCAATGATGATTTCCCCTTCGTTCACAGCACGAGGCTGTATCCTGAATGGCCAATGGCCGTATGTCCTCACGTAAAGGAAACCGTTGCGAACAAGGTTGCCAGCGCCCTTTTGTCTATGAAACCGGACGATCCCGCTGCCAAGGCTGCCAAGGTTGTCGGATGGGAACAGCCGGCCGATTATCAGCCGGTAATTGATTGCTTGAAAGCCATCAAGTATGGCCCCTTTGCCAAGTAGTTACGGGAACACTGAAAGAAGGTAGAAAAAGGGATTCTGTCTGGATAATTCGGGAGGCGCTATTTCATGCCTCCCTCGACTAATTCACGAGATAAGGTTTAATGGCCGGGAACTTACGACTTTGCAAGTTCTTTTCATTTACGCAGTCAGGGCTGGTTGAAGAAAACGGACATGTTTTTCCCAGGAACATGTCAGATCGTTTCAAAGTATGTCCTCTGGTTGTTTTCGCTTTGATTCTTGTTGCCTGGGAATTGATCTCTGTCCTGGGGATCTATGATCCCAACACGCTCCCGTCGCCTTCCAAGGTATTTAGGGCATTTTCCGAACTGGCAACTAGCGGTGTGCTCATAAGGTACGCGGTTGCGAGCCTTTTCAGAGTCACCGTGGGATTTTATCTTGCTGTGATCCTGGGAGTATTTTTCGGCGTCATTCTCGGGGTATGGCAAAGACTGTGTGCAATGTTCCACTCACTAATTCAGTTTCTTCGGCCGATTTCTCCTCTTGCGTGGATTCCTTTTGCTCTTCTCTGGTTTGGTATAGGAGACGGTTCCGCCATTTTTTTGATATTTCTTTCCTCGTTCTTTCCCATGCTTTTTTCAACGGTTGTCGCGGTGAAAAATATACCGCCAATCTATTTCCAGATAGGAGCAAATTTTGATTTCAGTCGCATGGAAACATTCAAACTGATCGTTTTCCCCGCGATTCTTCCTGACATAGTAACTGCCATGCGAATCAGCCTCGGGGTGGCGTGGCTGGTGGTGGTAGCGGCAGAGATGATAGCGGTAAAATCCGGTCTCGGCTACCTGATCATTGACTCGCGAAACGCTCTCAGGATGGATTACGTGGTGGTTGCCATGATCACCATTGGGGTTATAGGCCTGGTAATAGATAAGGCGATATCACTGCTGCAAAAACCCAGATTTGTTAGGTGGAAATTTGAGAAGAAATAAGATTCAGGTTCAAGACGTTAACATGGAATACGGCAGGAGCAAGCTGTCCGTTGATGGCGTGGGAATGGAATACATCGAGCGCCGGAAAGTACCCAGAAACAAGAAAGACAGGGGGAAAAAGCAAGGGGATAGGGTGGAGGTTCTAAGGGATATTACCCTTAACATATACGAGGGGGAATTCGTGTGCATACTCGGTCCTTCCGGTTGCGGAAAATCCACCTTGCTCAAGTTGATCGCCGGTTTTCTGAAACCAACTTCGGGCTCTATCGTTATAGACGGCGCGGAAGTGGATGGTCCGAGGCCCGACAATATATTCGTATTCCAGGAAGGAGGGCTTTTCCCGTGGCTTACCGTCTATGAAAATGTGGCGCTGGGGATCAGGCATGTCACGGATGAGAAGAAAAAAGAGGGCATGGTAGGCGAGTATCTGGAAATGGTGGATCTTACCGGATTTGAAAATCATTATCCGCACATGCTTTCGGGAGGAATGAAACAGAGAGCCGAGATTGCAAGGGCCTTAGCGGTTGGCCCGGATATTTTATACATGGACGAACCCTTCTCCGGACTTGATTTCCTCACTCGCCTACACCTGCGGGAAGAACTTGTTAACATGCATCTTTACATACAAAAGACCACGCTTTTTGTAACGCATGACATCGATGAAGCCATTCAGCTGGCCGACCGGCTGGTTGTGCTCAGCGAGAGACCTTCTACCATCAAAATGAACTACGAAATACGGGAGCCTCATCCCAGGGATATAAACGCGGGGTCGCTGCATGACATCAGGCAGCAGCTTTATTTAAGCCTTGGCGTGCACTATACCCTGTAACCGGGATTCAAATGGGTAAGTTATCTGCTAAGCCAATAAAATCATTTGCTGTATTAAAACAGATCGGGCTAGTTGCCATCGTCTGGCTGATTCTTATATCCTTTTTCCATTATCTGCTGAACACGGAAAGAAGCAGGGCCAATATTATTCGCATGGGCTACATGCCGGTAATTACAAACCTCTCGGCGCCGCTTCTTGATTACGCGTCGCGGAATAAGCCCCTCAGGTTCGAAGCAATCAAGTTTTCTTCCTTCGCCGAAATGGGGGAAGCATTCCGGGCGAACAGGATAGATGTAGCCTTTATCATTGCACCCCTGTCCATAGTGTTGCGACAGCAGGGAGTGCCTCTAAAGGTCGTGTACATTGGCAACAGGCACGAGAGCACGTGTGTTATTGCGGCAGATGAAAACGTGTCTTCTTTTGACGATCTTTACGGCAAGACTCTGGCGGTGCCCATGAGGTACTCATGTCACAACCTTTTGCTTCTCGAGCTTGCCCGCAAATACCACCTGGGGAACGGTGGCCTCAAGATCGTGGAAATGCAACCCCCGGACATGGCATCGGCCCTGGCTGCCGGAAGCCTAGATGGCTACTTTGTCGGAGAGCCTTTCGCGGCTCAAACGGTGAAAAGCGGCAAGGCAAGGGTTCTTTTTTACGCGGAACAAAAATGGCCAAATTTTATCTGCAATGTTATGATTGTGCACGACCGACTTATAGAGAAGAATCGGGTAATTGTACAGAAATTGGTAAGTGGAGCAATAAGGGCCGGGATGTGGGCTTCAAAACATGGTGACAGGGCCGCCGAAATAGTATCCTCATACTGGAACCAGGATAAAGAACTGGTGAAATTTGCTCTTGGTACTCCTCGGGGCAGAATCGACTATTATTCTTATACTCCCGTAAAAAAGGAATTCAGGGAAATCGCGGACCTGATGATCAGGTTCGGATTGCTGGATAAATGTACCGTAATTGATAATTTGATAGATCCCGGCTTTTGTGTTAGAACCGAAAAAGCAGAAAATATATCGATAGACCAGATTATTCCGTAGCGTTTGCGCTTACAGGCAGATCCTTTAA
>JALXAI010000518.1 GCA_026992215.1 Desulfobacterales bacterium
ACATGAACGAAATCTACATGGGGCAGAGGGGTGGTGTTTCGATAAATGGAATGGGTGAAGCCTCCCGGTATTTCTTTGGACACGGCGTGTCGGATTTGACCCTGGGCGAAGCAGCCACTCTGGCTGGCATCATTCGGGCCCCCAACTACTATTCTCCTTTTTCGAACCCGGAGGTTGCAAAGAAGAGAAGAAACCTTGTTCTGGAAAAAATGCTTGAGGCCGGGAAGATTACCAGGAAAGAATATGAACAGGCCCTTGCCGAGCCAGTTGTTCCTTCCCGAACTCCTTCGCCGATTCGGAAAGCGCCGTATTACGTTGATTTTTTAAAGCGGCAGCTTGAAGAACTGTATCCCAAAAAAGTGCTTACAAGCATGGGCTTGAGGATATTTACAACCCTGAATCCTTACTTTCAAATCAGTGCGCAGAGAGCGTTGAGAGAGGAGTTGAGCAGGCTGGAGCGGGAATACCCGGCGCTGGTTTCCGGAAAAAACAGGAGACCGCTTCAGGCCGCCATGGTAGTGGTTCAGCCCAAAACCGGTGCGATTCTGGCTATGGTTGGAGGCAGGGATTACAGGTACAGTTCTTTCAACAGGGCTGTGGATGCGCACAGGCAACCGGGTTCGGCCTTTAAACCCTTTGTGTACCTGGCGGCCCTTGACCAGTTTACCCCTGTTTCGATGCTCGATGACAAACCGGTTGAATACCACGTAGGCGGGAAGACGTGGGTGCCAAGGAACTACGATGGTAAGTACCATGGGCGGGTAACGATGAGAACGGCCCTGGAGCAATCCCTGAACGCGGCCACGGTTAACATGGCCATGAAAGTGGGACTGAACAAGGTAATAGACACGGTCAGGCTCCTGGGCGTTAAGTCGGAATTGAAACCCTATCCTTCGCTGGCGCTCGGCGCCTTTGAAATGACTCCACTGGAGCTTGCAAGGGCCTACTGTGTATTTGCAAACGAAGGACAGATCCCGTATTTGCTGACGTTGAGAGACGTGGTGAACGAGGAGGGTAAAATCGAGGAGAAGCGCAATATCGGCTTTAAAACCATATGCAGCCCGGCCAAAGCCTTTATTATTACAAAAATGCTCGAAGGAGTGGTAAAATATGGTACGGGTAGAAGGCTAAAAAGCTACGGAATTACCTTCCCGTGTGCGGGAAAAACGGGAACCACCAGTGACTACAGGGACGCATGGTTTGCGGGTTACACAAGTGACGTGCTGGCCGTGGTGTGGGTTGGTTTTGATGATAATAAAAATACGCACCTGTCGGGTTCTCGGGGTGCCTTGCCTATCTGGGCGAACTTCATGAACCGAATAAAAAAGAGAATAAATCCCAGGCCTTTTGTTATGCCTCCGGGGGTAGTGAGCGTATGGGTGCGGGTAAACGTGGACTGGCCTCCTTCATGGCAACGTCCCACGGCATATGAAGAGTATTTCCTGAAAGGAACCGAGCCCAGGGCGCTGGAAAACGATGGTTCCGGGGGATCAAAAATAGGAAACTGGACCAGGGGGATCTGGAAAGGACTGAAAGATGTGTTTCACTAGCTTTTTTCTCCGATGCTCGAAGTCATACCTGTTGATTACTTCATGCTTGTTGATCTTTCTCGCCGGTGGTTGCACGACATCACCGCTCTATACCCCCCGACCTGTCCCCGCCCCCGGGGTCAGTCGTGTCCCGCAGGCGCCGCCTCCTGAAGTGGCTCCCCGCGAGGAAAGCATTCCGACAAACCGGGAAAACGTAGAGATTATTTCTCCGGAAGGGAGAAACGAGCAGGCACCCGTGCATGCAATCGATTCTTCTCCCCAACATCTGGCGTCGTTGGAACTGGTGGACGTCGGCAGGCAAAATATTGAGGCTGGCAACATAGACCGGGGGATAAGCATGCTGGAGCGGGCCATTTCCCTTGATGTCTACAACGGCCGTGCATATTATTATTTGTCCGTGGCGTGGCTCAAGAAAAACCAGCCCTCAAGGGCCCTTGAATTTGCCCGAAAAGCCGAGTTGCTCTGCCAGGGTAAGAAACAGGAACTCAAAAAAATATACCTGCTGGAAAGTGAAATATTCGAAAAGATGGGCAACAGGGACAAATCTGACATGTACCGCTGGAAAGCCAGGAAACTTTAAGACGGGGGTGACGGTAGATTTTTATTTATGAACTTGTTATAGTACTATCAGTTTTAGCCGCCGCTTCTTCAAGCATATTTTTGCTTGTAAAAGCCGAAAAGAAGAAGCCCGTTCTCTTTTTGTCTTTCGCCTTTTTCCTGCTGGCTCTCCGCGAGGTTTTCAGATACCTTTACCTGCAAGAATCCTCGGTGCAATTTCTGCGTTATTCTTTGCTCTGTGAACCTCCCATCATTGCCTTTATGAGTGAAGGTTGCGCCTACCAGTTCGTTGAACGCATGGCTCGGCCCAGGCGAATTGCCTTCTTGGGAGTTCTGTTTGTTTTCTGCAGCCTCGCATGGGCGGCTGTAGGCATGTACCACCCATCGTTGCTTTTACAGACGGCCGGTGATGTTGTGCCGGTAGTGACCATTGGTGTCCTCGAAAAGATGGGAGCGTTCCTAATCCTGATCCTTTCCGTGGGGCTCCTGTGGAGGCTGGAGAACATTTTGAGGGAAAGTGAAGGGGGCTTGAGGTGGAGAGTAAAGTATGCTGTTCTTGGCATATTTATCATCGGTGGTGAATTCATATGGGAAATGGGGTACCGACTGGCTTACCTCAAGGTTGTTCCCGGGCAATTTGCCATAAATTCTCTTGTCCTGATATCAGGAGTGGCCTTTTTCGTCTTTGCGGTGGTAAGGCACCGGCTGTTCGAGGTTGAAGTATACGTCTCGAGGTACGTGGTGTACCGCTCTGTGGTTTTCCTGGGAGTGGGGCTTTACCTCATTATCCTGGGATTGATAACCACGGTAATAAGGTATACCGGCATAAGTTATTCGGAACTCATCTGGCAGGTGTTCCTTTACCTTTCGCTCCTGGCACTGATCGTTGTCGCACTATCACAAGATGTACGAAATAAAATACGTTTTTTTATAAATACCCACTTCTTTGCCAACAAGTACGATTACAGAAAGGAATGGGTGGAATTTAGCGAAAAATTGCTCGAAGTTAAAACGGAAAGGGAGATCCTGTCGAAGCTGGAGAAGATGATTTATGAGACAATGTTTATAAACTGGGTGACTATATGGTTAAGCGACAGGGAAAACGTTTTCAAACCTGTGGTGCCGGCACAGGGCTCTTCGGGTAAAAGTATTGACTCCGGCCATCCGTTCGTGAAGCTCCTGAAACAATCTTCGTATCTTCTTTCTACAAGGAAATACGGTTACGTATCGGAATTGGGAATTCTGAGGCTTCCCGGGACCATAGAATCTTTCCTGGAAAAAAATAATATTGCACTGGCGATGCCTCTGGTAGCCAAGGGCGAATTTCTGGGGTTTATTGGCGTTGGTCCAGAGTTAACTGAGCTCGATTACGGACAGGATGACATTGACCTGCTCAAGGGGCTTGCCAGTCAAACCGCCACCGCCCTGAACATGGTAAGGTTGCATGACGAACTGGTGCAGAACCAGAAGCTGCATTTGTTCAATCAACTTTCGATCTTTGTTATGCATGATCTGAAAAATGCTGCCAGCTTGTTATCTCTTGTACTTCAAAATGCTCCTTCCCATATGGATGATCCGGATTTCCAGGAAGATTTGCTGGCTACCATAGCTTCGGCTTCGAAGAGGCTGGAAAAAGTCATGTCAAAGCTGAGAGCCTTAAAACCTCCCGAGGAGCAGGAACTTAAACCCATTGACGTGTCACGGGTAATAACAGGCCAGGTGAATAGTTTCCGAAGAATATGCCATGGTGTGGAGATCGAATGGGAACCGAAAAATGAGGTTTATTGCCTGGCTCACGAGGAATTGCTGAAAAAAGTCCTTGAAAATCTGGTAATAAACGCAAAGGATGCCATGAACGGACGGGGGAAAATCAGGATTTTCGTGGAAAATGTACCCGGTAACAGGGTAAAGATTAGTGTCTCGGACGATGGTCCCGGGATACCCCGGGAATTTCTTGAGGACAAGCTCTTCAAGCCCTTTCACACCACCAAGGAAGACGGTTTAGGGATTGGATTGTGGCAGGTTAAGAATTTTGTTGAGACGATGCAGGGCACGATCTCGGTTGAAACGGTGCCGGGCAGGGGGACCACTTTTGAGATCATCCTCAACTCCGGTTGAATGAATCCGTTTTCTTACGGATTACCTGGTGTTCGAAAAGCGGGAAAGGTACCGTTACCCTGATGAGTTGCCCCGGGTTGACAGTGTCCCGGACTGTTTCGTTTTCCGTTACGAATTGATCGGCTTTCCATTTGTATATAGAGTCTTTTTGTCCCAGGAATTCGAGGGTGGTACCTGCTCGAATGCGGTTTCTAACCTCGATCATCGCCGTGGTGCCTTCCGGGCCGGAGCGGCTGATGACCCGCTTTACTATTCCTGCCAGGGTAAAGGGTCTGATGTAAGACAGGCTTGTAAAGGTATTGCAGTCTTCATCTCCATCTCTTTTGAAGAAAGGTCCCGGGAAGTATTCGCGGTGACTGATTTTTTTAAGTTCTTCCATCCATAAAGGATTTACGCTGAAATTCTCCGGATCACTCAGGTAAGAATCGATGGCTGCTCTATAAATCCTTACCATGGTTGCCACTGCCAGCACACCTCGCATCCGTCCTTCGAGTTTGAAGGCGTCGATCCCGGCATCCAGCAGTTCTTTCATGCAAGGAAGCAGGCACAGGTCTTTGGAACTTAGAATGTAGGTTCCCCGATCATCGGTGATTACCGGGAAGTACTGACCGGGGCGTTTTTCTTCCACAAGCGCGTAGCTCCAGCGGCACGGTTGAGCACAATCTCCCAGATTTGCGCTTCTGCCGGTTAAAAAACTGCTGAGGACGCATCTCCCCGAGTACGCCATGCACATGGAACCGTGAACGAAGAGTTCAATTTCAATGGAAGTTTTCTCCCTGATGTGTCTTATCTCTTCCCAGCTGAGTTCCCTTGCCAGGTTTACTCTGGTTATTCCGTGATCTTTCCAGAACCGGACGCTCAAATAATTGGTGGTGTTTGCCTGGGTGCTAAGGTGCAGTGCTACACCTGGAGCATATCTTCTGGCGAGAATTATAACGCCGGGATCCGAGACTATCAGGGCGTCCACCTTTATCTCTTCAAGTGTTTTCAAGTATGCGGGGAGATTTTCCAGGTCGTTTCCCCTGGGGAAAACATTTACCGTCACGTACACGCGCCTGTTGCGGCTGTGCGCATATCTGCATGCTTCCTCGATTTCCTCTACGGTAAAGTTTCTTGCCCGGGCTCTCAGCCCGAAATTCTTCCCGGAGAGGTATACGGCGTCCGCACCATATTCCAATGCTGCCATGAATTTTTCCATGTTGCCGGCGGGAGCCAGTAATTCGGGCAAGTGTGTTCGGTCTTCTCTCCCTTTTCGGCATTCGTCCATGATTTCTTTAAAAATGATATTTGACAAAAATTGCGGGCATATGTATCTTTTTTACATAAGGATGTTATTCACTTTTTCGGGTTTTGTAGCTTATCATATTTCCCCTCACTGAGAAAGGGAGGTGTAGCGTGAATACGTGGCAGAAATTGGGGGGATTGCCCCTGGCGCTATTTGCTTTTTTATGCCTTTTACTGATACCTTTTAAGTCGTTTTCGGATGAAGCTGCAGGCAAGGAGAAGACGTATAATTACGAGGTGAAAAAGGGTGATACTCTGTGGGATATATGCAAAGACAAGTACAACGATCCGATGGTGTGGCCCAAGCTCTGGGAAATCAATCCGCAGATAGAGAACCCTCACTGGATTTATCCCGGGGATGAGATAAAGATCTACTATGAGAAACCCGGCACAGGAGAAACCGAAAAACGCCCCTTTCCAAAGCTTGTACTCAATTATCCTATATCGTCCGAGATCAATTTCGTGAGCACCCCCGAGGAAGAAGGGAGTTTCGGTACTATTGTGGCGGGTAGAATTGAACAGAAGGTCATGCTATCCGAAGGGGACCCCGTGTACGTGGAATTCCCGGAAGGGGCCGACGTCAAAATAGGAGGCCTGTACCAGACCTTCTCGGTGCTGGAAAGCTTTGATCATCCGGTAACGGGTGAAAGATTCGGAAACCTTAACAAGGTAACAGGTATTGTAAAAATTAAGGAAAAGGCTGACACGTGCTACATTGCAGAAGTTGTTAAGTCCTACAGCGAAATCGGGGTTGGAAGCAAGCTGAGGCCGCTGCCTATCAGGATTTCTAAGTTAACGCTGGTACCGGGTAAAAGGCACCTGACCGGCTACATCGTGTATTCCGAAACACCTCTGATCAGCGATCACGTAACGGTTTTTATAGATCTCGGCAAGAAACAGGGTGTGCAGGTGGGGAATTATTTTGATATCTACAAGGAAGATATTATTCCCGAGCGCGAAATTATCGGGAGAACAAGGGTTTTTCCGCCTTACAAAATCGGAGAACTCATAGTTCTGGATGTACAGCAAAACAGCTCAACCTGCCTGGTGCTAAAATCATTAAAAGAAATAGTTCCCGGCGAATTCGTAAAACTGTTGACAAGTGACGATTTATATCACATTTTTAGCAACGTGGTCGGCTCCGGCATGTAGAGTTGTTTTAAAAAATATTAACCTGTATCGATGGGGCTACTGGGTATGTTACCTTTAGCCCCTCTTTATTTCGCATGAATGAACAACCGGACGAAAAGTTTTACTGGCTGGCACTGAAGCTTGTGCCGGGCGTGGGGGCAAAGACGTTCTTTCGTCTCCTTGACCGGTTTGGCAGCCCCGAGAATGTGCTCAGGGCTCCGCGGAAGGCCTTTGCCGGCATAAGGGGTGTCGGAGAGAAGGTTATCGAAAATATTGTCAGCAGAAACTTCGAGCGGGATCCCGAAAAAGAGTTAAAGGAGATCGAAAAAAAAGGGGTTAAGCTCGTTTGCTTCAACGATCCCGATTACCCCAAAAACCTTGTCACCATACATGACCCGCCTCCCGTTCTTTTCGTGAAAGGAACACTCTCGGTGAGAGACGTCATATCGGTGGCGGTTGTGGGTTCAAGGGCTGCGTCGTACCACGGAATGGAGTTTACCAGGAGACTTTGCGCCGATCTTGCGGGATACGGAATGGTGGTGGTCAGTGGTTTTGCGAGGGGAATAGATACCGCTGCGCACACCGGATGCATCGAGGGGGGAGGAAGAACCCTGGCCATTCTGGGATGCGGGCTGGACATTGATTATCCAAGGCAAAACAGGAAACTTCGTAAAAAGGTTGTGAACAATGGAGCCCTGGTTACCGAATTCCCGCTGGGAACGGAACCTGAAGCCAGGAATTTTCCGGCTCGAAACAGGATCATCAGTGGCATATCGCTGGGTGTTGTAGTGGTGGAAGCAGGCAAGCGAAGCGGGTCACTTATAACGGCCAGGCTGGCACTTGAACAGAACAGGGAAGTTTTTGCCGTGCCCGGATCTGTCACGAATTACAGGAGCCTCGGTCCTAACTGGCTGATCAAGCAGGGTGCGAAACTGGTGGAAAAGGCTGATGATGTCGTGGAAGAATTGGCGCCGATGCTCATAGGTGCCATGGGGCGACGGGAGCCGGCGGAGGATAAAAACGGCGCCAACCGGATGGATTCTTCGCTCACGGAACAGGAGGCAAAGATACTTGATTTGCTTCAGGGCGAACCCGTGTTGCTTGATGAAATGGTACGGATATTAAATGTGGAAGTTGATGCTCTTGCTGTGATACTATCAAAACTTGAACTTAAAGGACTTGTTAAGCAACTGCCCGGCAAATTCTTTTGTCGGGTTTTTTGAGGAGAATATGGGAAAATCACTTTTAATCGTTGAATCGCCAACCAAGGCGCGTACGCTTAACCGGTATCTGGGACGCGACTTCACGGTCAAGGCCTCGGTGGGGCACGTGAAAGACCTGCCGGAGAAAAAGCTCGGTGTGGATATTGAGCGCGACTTCGAGCCTCAATACCAGGTTCTGAAAGGGAAGGCCGGAATACTTGAAGAACTCAAAAAAGCGGCCAAAAAAGCGGAAAAAGTTTACCTGGGGCCTGACCCGGACAGGGAAGGTGAAGCAATTGCGTGGCATATAGCATCCGAGATCGACGGTAAAGATAACGACGACAGGATAAAGAGGGTACTTTTTCACGAACTGACAAAAAAGGCCATCGAGGAAGCGTTAAAAAATCCCGGTGAACTTGACAGGAACAAGTTCGAAGCCCAGCAGGCAAGACGTATCCTGGATCGTCTCGTTGGATACCTTGTTTCTCCCATACTATGGACGAAGGTTAAAAGGGGATTAAGCGCGGGAAGGGTCCAGTCGGTGGCACTGCGATTGATTTGTGAGCGCGAACGCGAAATCCAGAAGTTTGTCCCCGAAGAATACTGGACAATCGCCGTGGAGTTAAAGAAAAAGGATGCCGCGGAATCGGATAAGCCCTTCGTTGCCGAACTGTGGCACTACAAGAACAAAAAGGTAAAGATAAAAAACAAAAAGCAGGCCGACAATTATAAAAAGCTGCTTGAACAGGCCGCCTACGTGGTGGAAGCCGTGGAGAAAAAGGAACGGAAAAGGCAGGGGCCGGCTCCTTTCAAAACAAGCACCCTGCAGCAGGAAGCGGCCAGGAAATTGAGGTTTTCGGCTCGCCACACCATGAGTGTCGCGCAGAGGCTTTACGAGGGTGTGGCCCTCGGTGATGAAGGCGAGGTGGGGCTTATCACGTACATGAGAACCGACTCAACGCGGTTGGCCCAGGAAGCCGTAAATGATGCCAGGGAATACATTGCCGGGAAGTGGGGAAGCAAGTACGTTCCTCCCAGGATGAGGGTTTTTAAGAACAGGAAGGGCGTTCAGGATGCGCACGAAGCCATTCGCCCCACGTCGGTCAAGCGAACCCCCGAGAGCGTGGCTCCGTATCTCGACAGGGATCAGTTGGCCCTCTACACGCTCATATGGAAAAGGTTTATTGCGTGCCAGATGGCACCGGCCGTCTTCGATCAAACCACTATCAAGATAAAGGCGGGGGATTTTACGCTGAGGGTGAGCGGCTCGGTTTTGAAGTTCGACGGCTTTATGAGGGTTTACGTTGAAGGAACGGACAACGGGACCGAAAAAAACGGGAAAAAAGAAGACGCGTGGCTACCTGACATCTCGGAGGGCACGGAATTGACCCTGGTCAGTATTTTGCCTAAACAGCATTTTACCCAGCCTCCCCCAAGGTACTCGGAAGCAACCCTGGTTAAGGAACTTGAAGAAAAAGGAATCGGCAGACCCAGCACTTACGCCGCCATACTTTCTACCATACAGGAAAAGGAATACGTGGTTCGTGAAAACATGAGGTTCCGGCCCACTGAACTCGGGTTTTTGGTAAACGATCTGCTGGTGGAAAACTTCCCGAATATTTTTAACGTCAAGTTTACCGCCGAGATGGAAGAAAACCTCGACAGGGTGGAAGAGGGTAAGCTTCACTACCTGGCAGTTTTGAAAATGTTTTACGAAAGTTTCGAATCAACGCTCGAAAGGGCTCAGGAAAAGATGAAAGATCTCCGGAGAGAGGGTATTCCCACGGAGATCAAGTGCGATCAGTGCGGAAGCCCGATGCATATAAAGTGGGGTAGAAACGGTCCCTTCCTGGCCTGCAGCGCGTATCCCGATTGCCAGAATACGTGTGATTATACCAGGAACGACAAAGGGGAGATAGTACCCGTTAAGGACGAGGAAACCCGGGAATCGTGTGAAATTTGCGGGAAACCCCTGGTGGTGAAAAGAGGAAGGTTCGGCAGCTTTCTGGCCTGCAGCGGGTACCCGAAGTGCAGGTTTACCAGATCCATAGATAAAGAAAACGGTCAAAATAGCAGTAAACCCGTGAAAACCGACGAGATATGTGAAAAATGCGGTGGACATTTTGTTATAAAGAAAAACAGGTACGGAGGAACCTTCCTTGCCTGCGAGAATTACCCCAAGTGCAAGAACACAAAGCCCATTTCTACCGGTATTAAATGCCCCGAAGAAGGATGTGACGGAGAACTGGTTGAAAGGGTTTCGAGGAACAGGCGGAAATTCTACGGCTGCAGCCGGTACCCCGAATGCAAGTTTGTTATCTGGAATAAACCCGTAAAGACCGAATGTCCCGAGTGTGGTTACCCGTTTCTGGTGGAAAAATACTCCAAGAAGGAGGGCAAATACCTTGCTTGCCCTGCTTCGGGATGCGGATACAAGGTCAGCGAGCAACATGAACAGGAATAGAAATTGAGACTGGCTCACTTTCTACCGTTTAATGTACTGGCATTTGTACTGGGCAGCATTGTCGGCAGCTTTCTAAACGTTGTTATATACCGCCTGCCCCGGGGTAAATCCATCGTTAGCCCTCCTTCGAGCTGTCCTTCGTGCGGGGAACGAATAAAGCCATGGCATAACATACCCATTTTGAGCTACCTGATCCTTCGGGGCAGATGCGCGCATTGCGGGGCAAGGATTTCACCGCGTTACCCTTTTGTAGAACTCGTTACCGGGGTTTTCTGTCTTGCAACTTTCAGAATCTACGGACTGCACCCGGCGTTTCTGGTTGAGTTCATCTTCATATGTCTGCTTATTGTCATTACCTTTATTGATCTCGATACCATGACCATTCCGGATGTTCTCTCGCTTCCCGGCATCCCTTTTGCCTTTTTCGGAAGCGTTCTCACCGGGATGCTCACGTGGAAAGCCTCCCTGGTTGGGTTGCTGGCGGGGGGCGGTTCTTTCTGGCTGCTGTCTTTTATTTATTACGTTGTGCGCGGTAAAGAAGGACTCGGAGGAGGCGATGTCAAGTTGATGGCAATGATAGGTGCGTACACCGCGTGGCCCGGAGTCCTGTTTACCGTTTTGTTTGCGTCCCTGGCCGGATGCGTGGTGGGGATCGTGATGATGTTGCGCAAAAAAGAGGGTCTTTCCACCATGCTTCCCTTCGGCCCCTTTCTCGCCCTGGGAACCCTGGTCTATCTTTACTGGGGACCTGCCTTTTACAGGTGGTATTTCAGCCTCGCTGCTCCCGGGAGATAACCCGGCTTTGCGCTTGTCCCCCCATAGTGCTGAAGCATCTTGAG
>JALXAI010000519.1 GCA_026992215.1 Desulfobacterales bacterium
GTCCCGGGCCGTGGAGGACATTTTATTGTCTTTAACGGGGGATATCGAGTTGCCGGTTCCGAGGTTTTCAGCCATAAGGCGAGGGGGAAAAAGGCTTTACGAAATGGCAAGGAAGGGGATCGAGTTTGAGCTCCCCTGGCGAATAACGACCATATACAGGATGGAACTGGTCGATTTCAAGTGGCCTGAAATTGTAGTGGAAACCGAGTGTGAAAAGGGAACTTATATACGAAGTATCGCACATATTATCGGAAAAAAGCTTGGAATCCCCGGGTATGTGAAGGAGTTGAAGAGATTGCGCAGCGGGCGGTTTGGCCTGGAGGAAGCAATTTCAGAGGATGCATTACGTGAACTGGTAAAATGCGGCGTTGCAAAACAACGTATTATTCCCATGAACTCCGCCCTCAGCCACTTGCCTTTCGTGAAGATTGACAGGGCAAGAGCAGAGTTCATAAGAAAAGGCGGAGCACAGGCGGTAAAACTGGAGGTCCCGGGAAGTGCTACGGGCAAGGCCCCACATGTGAGAGTTGTTTCCGATAACAGTGACCTTGTTGCTATCGCATCAATTGCGGGGGACAAGAATTTCCTGAAAATTATAAGGGTTTTCCCGCATTACAATGCATTTTGATAGTCTGGGTGATAATGGTTAGAAATCAAACGAAAACACGAGAAAAATAGAGAGAAGGAGGATTGGACAAGTGGTATTAACCCCAGAGCAGAAAAAGTCAATTATTGAGGATTTTCAAATTCATCCCAATGACACAGGTTCACCTGAGGTCCAGGTAGCTTTGTTAACTGAGCGAATCAAGTATCTGACAGAACATTTTAAGGTTCACAAAAAAGACTATCATTCCCGAAGAGGCCTTTTAAAACTTGTGGGCCAGAGGAGACAGTTGCTGAATTACCTGAAAAAGAAGAACTTTGACCGCTACCGGGTCCTTATTGAAAGGCTCGGACTCAGGCGCTAACACAGAGTTCTGCCATCAAACATATGATCTTGAAACGACCGGGGATGCTTTCAGTGCTGTAAGCTGTCCCGCAAGGGTCCTGTTCAAGATGATCTAACAAAATTTTATCATGATTGGGTGAAAAGTATGAAGGAAATCGTAAAATGTGAAATCGGTGGAAAGGAACTGATTATCGAATCGGGCCAGATTGCCCGACAAGCCAGCGGGGCCGTCATTGTAAAATACGGAGAAACCGTTGTTCTGGTTACCACTGTTACAGACACAAAAACAAGGGAAGGAATTGATTTTTTGCCGCTGTCCGTAGATTACCAGGAAATGAGCTACGCGGCAGGCAGGATCCCCGGGAGCTTTTTCAGGAGGGAAATAGGGCGCCCCAGTGAGAAGGAGACCCTGACATCGCGCCTTATTGACAGGCCCGTCAGACCACTGTTTCCCGAGGGGTATAGAAACGAAACGCAGATTATTGCCACGGTGCTCTCCGTTGACTCGGATAATGAACCGGACGTGCTGGCAATGACGGGTGCATCTGCAGCATTGCATATCTCTCAGGCACCTTTTGCAGGTCCCATCGCGGGTGTTAGGGTGGGAAGAATTAACGGCAAATTTAAGTTAAACCCGACCTTTTCTGAAATGGAAGAGACAGACATAAACCTGGTAGTTGCCGGCAGCAGAGACGGGATTGTGATGGTAGAAGGGGGCGCAAGGTTTGTATCCGAACAAGACATTATAAATGCAATCTTTTTCGGGTACGAAGCATTATTGCCTCTTCTGGATATACAGGACAGGCTGAGGGAAAGGCTCGGAAAGGAAAAGATTGACGTGGAACAGGGTGGGTCCTTGGAAGAGCTGGAAGAAGCCATAAGAGGGCTCGCATATGAACCACTTGACCGGATCATGAGAATTCCTGCCAAACTGGAAAGATACGCCGAAAAACGAAATCTCAAGCAGTCGGTAACGGAAGCTTTGCAGGAAAAGGAATTTTTTGATCCTTCCGCTGCGGACAGAATACTTCATGATATAGAAAAAGAAGTTGTCCGCAAAATGGTTATAGAAGAAAAACGCAGGATTGATGGTCGCAGGTTCGATGAAATTCGGCCTATTAATTGCGAGGTGGGAATTCTTCCCAGAACCCACGGATCGAGCCTCTTCCAGCGCGGTGAAACACAGGTAATCGCCATAACCACCCTTGGATCATCGGGCGACGAACAGAAAGTTGAGGCGCTGGCGGGAGAAACATTCAAGTCGTTCATGCTTCACTACAACTTTCCTCCGTATTGCGTGGGGGAAGTTAAGATGTTGCGAGGCCCCAGCAGGAGAGAAATAGGGCACGGTGCACTGGCGGAAAGGGCCCTGAAACCTGTTGTGCCGAACAGCGACGAATTTCCGTATACCATCAGGGTGGTGTCCGAAGTGATGGAATCTAACGGTTCTTCGTCCATGGCCACGGTGTGCGGAGCGTCCCTCTCCTTGATGGATGCAGGAGTACCGATAAAAAAACAGGTTGCAGGCATCGCCATGGGCTTGATGGTTGAAAAAGAAGAAATCGCAATCCTTTCCGATATCCTTGGTGACGAGGACCATCTCGGAGACATGGATTTTAAGGTCACCGGAACTCAAGACGGAGTTACTGCCCTTCAAATGGACATAAAAATTGCCGGTATTACCAGGGAAATCCTTCAGAAGGCTCTGGAACAAGCCAAAAAGGGCCGGTTATTTATTCTTGACAAGATGAACCAGGTGTTGAGCGCTCCGCGTCCGGAACTCTCCAAGTATGCTCCGAGAGTGATAACCATGCAGATAAATCCGGAAAAAATCAGAGACGTCATCGGTCCGGGCGGTAAAATGGTCAGAAGTATTATCTCGGAGACTAACACCAAGATAGACATAGAAGACAACGGAAAGATTACCATAATGAGTCCCGATCTGGAAGGGTGCAAGAAGGCCATGGATATGATTAAGAAAGTCGCGGCCGAGGCGGAGGTCGGTGAAATTTACCTGGCAAGGATCACACGCATAACCGATTACGGAGCCTTTGCCGAGATATTGCCACACACCGAGGGACTTATACATATCTCACAGCTGGAAAATCGAAGAGTCCGTAAGGTTTCCGACGTTGTAAAAGAAGGTGACAGGGTTCTGGTTAAAGTCATTGACATTGACAAGGACGGGCGGATTCGCTTGAGCCGAAAAGCTGCATTGGGTGCAAGAAAGGAGGATGCGAAAAATTAGGGGACCTCTTTTGTACAATAAAACAACCCTTGACAATGGCATCAGAATTGTAACGGAAGAAATCCCACACCTTCACTCGGTTTCCGTGGGAATATGGGTGGACGCCGGTTCCAGGGATGAAGAACGTGATGAAAGCGGAATTACTCATTTTATTGAACACATGCTGTTCAAAGGAACCT
>JALXAI010000520.1 GCA_026992215.1 Desulfobacterales bacterium
GACAACGCGGTGAGCAAGACTATAAACTTTCCTTTCACGGCAAAGCCCGATGATGTTTATGAGGCCTACATGCTGGCTTACAAGCTTGGTTGCAAGGGACTTACCATTTACAGGGATGGTAGCCGGGAACAGCAGGTGTTGAGTGTTAAGAAGCCCAAATTTACCCAGGTGGAACCGAGGCCAAGACCGGAGAGAACCGTGGGAGTTACCGAAAGAATAAACACGGGATGCGGGAAGTTGTATGTTACGATAAACAGCGATGAGTACGGAATCTGTGAAGTTTTTGCCCAGATGGGGAAGGCGGGAGGCTGTGCCTATTCCCAGATTGAAGCCACGGGTCGCTTGATTTCGCTGGCATTGCGCTCGGGTGTCAAGGTTGAGGCCATAGTGAAACAGCTGATGGGGATCCGTTGTCCAAGTCCTGTTTGGAGCAACGGAGCCATGGTGGTGTCGTGTTCAGACGCCATCGCCAAAGTGATAAACGCTCACGCAAAAACAGGAATTGCCAACGCCATCGCGGAAATGGGTGCATGTCCGGATTGCGGAGCGACCATTGAAAGAGAAGGCGGTTGTCTGGTTTGTCGTTCCTGCGGTTTCTCCAGATGTTAGACCGGTGCCTATTTACAAACCGACACGATTTTCTGAAACAACATGGTAAAATTATCACTAAGCGGCAGGAAGAGATCTGCAGCCACCTCTTCCTGCAGAACGTGATTATCAGATAAGACAATTACCTTCACCGGTGGTGTCTCGGGACCGTATTTTAGCGATTTGCATATCGACGGCCCGTTTATTCCCGGGGTAGAAAAGTTCAAAACGACACAGTCGGGGTTGAAGGCGCTGAAAGTCCTTCCTGCTTCAAAGCCTTCTGTTACCCACTCGATTAAAAAACCGGTTTCCTTGAGCCTTTGTACCAGCTGTTCAGCTCCCACAAGAGGATCACTTATGAAAAGCACTTTCTTTTTTCGGGGCTTGATTCGGCCAAGGAGATGTTTCATGCCATTTGCTTGAAGAAACTCCACCATGTCGCTCCACAAAATCCTGTGGTGACCACCAAGGGTTTTAAAGGTCTTGATCTTGCCCTGCTTGGCCCAGCGCCACATGGTCATATGAGAAACATTACAGATCTTCGCAGCTTCAACCAAAGTTAAAACTTCCTTGACCTCCATGTCGGTCCCTCTCCAGAATGTTCCAAAACCAGTTTATCTCAATAACCATGCCCTTTGAAGGGGGCTGTTATGAATTTTAAGTTCCACATATAACATCTTGAAAAAAAAGTCAAAAAAAATAATGTTGAAAATCAGCAGTAAGAAGAATAAATTACGCCAGAATAGCTAACAAACGAACAGAACAATCACTACTTAATAACCAGTAGAATACCCTGCGGATTTACAAAGATGCCAGAATTTTTCAAGGTGGTAGAAGCAGAAGAAGTACTTGAGATTATTAAAAAGTTTGCTCCAGCCAAGGTCGAAAGGGTGCACTGCGAGGATGCTTGCGGAAGGATCCTGGCTCGCAACGTTCATTCGCCGGAGAACTTGCCGCATTTTCCCAGATCAACGATGGACGGTTTTGCCGTCAGATCGGAAGATACTTACGGAGCGTCCGAGGGCTTGCCGTTGATGTTAAACGTGACCGGTCGCGTAATTATGGGTAAGGCGTGCGATATGGCAGTTAAACCTGGAGAAGCGATCGCGATAACCACGGGCGGAATGCTCCCCGAAGGTGCCGACTCTGTCATCATGGAAGAATACTGCCATGTTCTTGACGAGGAAACCATAGAGATTACAAAAGCAGTAACACCCTGGGAAAACGTCCTGCGACCCGGAGAAGATGTAAAAAAAGGCGAGGAACTTTTTGTACGGGGGCACCGGCTGCGGTTTCAGGATGCGGGACTTCTGGCGGCAGTCGGAATTGAGGATGTGGAAGTATTTCAAAAACCGAGAGTCGCAATTGTCTCCACCGGGGATGAAATCGTAGCGCCTGGCACCGGTAGCGTTCCTCCGGGAAAAGTACGGGATGTAAACGGCCCAAGCATCCTTGCTCGCCTCAAATACCTTGGATACCCGACAAAACATTTAGGGATCGTTCCCGATGACGAGGTTAAACTTAAGGCGCTCTGCGAGGAAGCTCTCTTCGGGCAATCCGACAGCGACGTTTTGTTACTTTCCGGAGGAAGTTCAATAGGCATGAGGGATTTTACCCTAAAGGTGATCTCGGAATTGCCTGACAGCAAGATACTCTTTCACGGCATTGCCATAAAACCGGGCAAACCCGCCATCTTTGCCACTTCCGGCGCAAAAGCCATCTGGGGACTCCCCGGGCACCCCGTGTCCTCCATGATAACCCTGCTCTTCTTCGTTGAACCTTTCCTCGGGTACCTGGAGGGATCCTACACGGATACCGCGAGAAAAACTACCAGGGCCATACTGGGGGTTAACATACCGAGTGTCCATGGCCGACTCGATTTTGTTCGGGTAAAACTGAACGAAGGCGAAAACGGGCGGCTTGTCGCAATACCGGTTTACGGAAAATCCGCGATGGTATCTACGATGACCCGTGCCGACGGACTTGTTGCCGTGCCAACTCACAGCGAAGGACTGGACAGGGGAAAAGAAGTAGAAGTGCTTTTGTTTTAACTCTTTTTGAAAGGTTTTTAAGGTGTATTTCCAAAAACAATGTTTACCGGTTCAACATCATCGATGCTAAGCTCCACGCTGACCGCTTTTTTAATAATATCTATGCTTGCAACCAGCTTTCCCTTTTTGCTGTTTTTCTTAAGCAGGATACCCACGCAACCGGCCAGGGGGCCGTTTACCACTTTTACCATTTCTCCCTCTTTGAGGTAGGGATGCGGCTTGATAATCATCTGGTTGTCGAGAATGGTTCTCAAGCTTTCGATCTGATAGTCCGGAATCGGAAGTGGTCCCTCGGAATTCCTAAGTATCCACACCACTCCCTGGGTTCTCAGGATTTCCACGTTGGTGTAATTGTCCAGAACGGTATTGACAAACACGTAACCGGGGAAAAGAGGCGTATGTATCTTTTTTCTCCTGTCCTTCCTTTTGCTCCATTTCTCCAGAAGGGGCAAAAAGCACTCGATCGACTTCTTTTGAAACCTCGAGTAAACCTCTTTTTCGTGCCGTACCTGGACATACACGGCAAACCAGGCCTTGTTTTTTCCGGCAATAGAAGGATAGGTAATAAACTTTCCTCCTGAATATTCTTCCCCGCTAGCAATTTCCGGCATCTTGAGCCCCCAAAAAGTCCGTTTAAAGCAACAAAACCGAACACCCCAAAGATTCAGTTCTGCCGGGGTTCCTTGCAATCCCCGCGTAACTTAATCAGTAGTCTTCTTAACCTG
>JALXAI010000521.1 GCA_026992215.1 Desulfobacterales bacterium
CGGAGAACTTCCGCCTTGTCTGTTCCTCTATCCTTGAAAGCCTTATGGTTAAGTCCTGGAGAGCCTTGTTTCTTTTCTTCAGTTCCGTGTTGGTCTTGATGATTACTTCTTCAAGTTGTTTCCTGGCGGTGATGTCTCTCACGATGCTCATAACATAGCTTTTGTTGTTCATTATAAAGGTGCTCGAGATTAGCTCTATGAACGTGTGAGTGTTTTTCTTCGACTTCAACTTGAGAGTACAGGGCTTTTTGTAGCTTCGTTCGAGGCACTTGAGGGCGCACTGGGTGTCTCTGGCTTCCAGGAACTCATGCAAAGGTCTGCCTATAATTTCCTCTTTTTCATAGCCGGAGAGTTCCAGCCACCTGGGGTTGACATCAATAATCTCAAAGCTTCTGTCACTCAGGAAAACTATGGCGTCGTTGGCGTGTTGAAAAAGTTCCCTGTAACGTAATTCCGATTCCCTTAAAAGTGCGACCTTTTCGTCTATTAATGATTCAAGCTCCGATGCATACCGGTCCAGTTCTTCATGGAGCCGTTTTATCTCGCTTATATCCGTGAAATTGGTGATGGTGAAAGACGATTCCGGGGCTTCTTCGTATATGGTGGCCTGGTTTATCAGCAAGTGAATGGTGGAACCGTCTGGTCGTGTGAACGTAGATTCCCTGCTCCCATGTCCTTCCGGCTGTCCCGGATTTCGGGATGTGTTGTCGATTAATGCGGACAAGAACTTGATTTCCCCGATGTTACGGTCGAGAATCCTCCGAGCAACGATGCCTGTTATATGTTCTGCCGCAGCGTTCCAGAATTTAATCCTTCCGTTTCCGTCTACAACGAGAAAACCGATGGGTGATGTCGCAATGATGGTTTCGAGAAACTTCCTGCTCTGGTTCAGTTCCCTGGTTCTTTGCTCCACGATAGTTTCGAGGTCTTCTGAATATTTCCGCAGTTCTTCCTGGGTTTCCTGAAGGTGTCTTACAAGATGCTGAAAAGATTCTGCCACCCTCCCTATTTCGTCATGGGCGTATATATGAATGGGCTCGTCCATTTTCCTGGTGCCCTTTTCGACGCTTTCACAAAAGCTGTTCAGGGACTTTAGAGGCCTGTGAACAAGTTTTTCAAAAAAGAGACCAACGAAGACAAACAGGGTGAGAACCGATAGTACTCCAATGCTGATTATTGCGATGGCCACCCTGTGAATCTGCAGGAGAGCATTGTCAACGGGAATGGCCACCACGTCGAGGCCTGCGACCTGGCCAACTTTCCTGTAATAGCCCGTCTCGGTTCCGTATCGCTTCCTGAGTTCGAGAGGGGCTTTTGAGGGTATTCCATGACACCTCAGGCAGGTTTGCTCGGTATATATGGGCTTAATGGTGACAAACCAGTTTCTGCCGTTGCGATCAACGATCCCCTGCCACTCCCTGTTGCTGTGGGTCCTGTTATACTCCTCTATCATCTTCCTTTCGAATTCATCCGCCTTGTTCGATGGGTTGTGCGGATTTATTGCGGCCCTTTTGTAAACCATGTTCTTGGAAATATACGCGACCTTTCCCATCACCTTTCTCGTTACAAACGATGTTGACATGGCTTCCACCACGAAAGAATCTTTCGGAAGAATCGCGTACATTTTGGGCCTGAGGATTTCCTTGACATATTTTCGAGCGGCTTCCGCCTCGGCCATCAAAAGTCGAGTCTTTTCGTAGGAATACTCGAGCAAAAAACGCTTCAGTTGCACGTAAACAAAGGTGGAGATCAGCAGCGTAAAAAGCATCAAGATTGCCGCGGTGGACAGAAAGAACTTTTTCTGGAGAGAAAGCCTTTTTACGAAACTAGCAAACCTGTGCCTGCTCATACTAACCTTTTACTCTTCTAAAGGGCTGTTTTACCGGCTAAGTTTATACGATTATAAATCTCTCCGCGGAAATAGAAAATACCTTTTTCAAAATTCCCCCTGCCGAAATAGGAAATCTTTGATTTGTACCCGGGAAGTTATCTGACCGGGTTGCCGGAAACTTCGTATTCTTGCTGCCTGAAATTTTTGCACTTTCCCCTGGGGAAGAGATAAACATCGTGCAACAGGCACAGTCCTGCGTCGCCTCTTACGCATCCCCAGCCCGAACTCAGCGTTTTCAACCCCGCGTACTGTTCTTCCAGGAATCGTGAATCGTTTTTAAAGTAGACACACCCCAGACATGAGTTTGTTGGTGAAAATCTTTTCATGTTTAACTCCTCCTTACCGGGCAAGAAGAACTGATCCAGGGATTCCACGCCTGCCACGCTTTTGTTTTTCGAAAACAATGGGGGCGGGGACTTCCGGCATTTAAGGAAGTTCCCGCCCGGTTGAGGTTATTTGACAACGGAGAGAGCCGTGGACCAGTAGTGGCCAAAAATCATAACGGAGAATATGAATCCCAGGATAACGTTTACCACTACCCCCATGGTGAACGCCTTAAGCGCGGGACCTCCGGCAGCGGCAAGTTCCCTGAACCTGGTGGTCAGCCCTATGCTCAGGAAGCAAAAGATGAAGCACCATGTTCTCATGGCCTTGATAGGGGCAACCAGAGTCGGTTTAACCACTTTCAGGTATTCTGCCATTGGAATGGAATGTACCACGAGGGTTATGATCAAGGAAGCAACGAAGAAGCCGATGACGAACTTGGGGAATCGCCACCAGATTTCCATGGCATTCGGCTTTTGACCGAGATTGTCACCCTTTTCCCACTTGGTTACCGAAATGATGGCGAAGGCAAAGGCCCATACCCCGATCCAGATGTCTCTTCCGATAACCTTCATTAACGTAAAGGCTCTAACCGCTATTTCTTCCATACCAGCCATCAAACCGTAGGCTTGAGCAGCCGCGAAACCAGCGGCATCGGCGAACTCTGAGGTGCCGATCCATGCACCCGCAATACCGGCATGCAATTTAAGAAGCTTGGATACGAAGGGCAGAAAGAAAATCATTACAATGGCCCAGCAGATAACAAGGGTTATCGCTATAACCGGATGTTCTTTCTTTGCCCTTACGGCGCCTGCCACCGCAATGGTACCGGAAACACCGCAAACCGATGCTCCCGCTCCGAGGCAAGCAGCCAGTCTCGGGTCAAGTTTGAAAATCTTGGTTGCAGCGAAATAAACAGTCAAACACGTTGCAACCGCAATAACCGTTGCCTGAATCATCGCCACGGGACCTGCATAGATAATAAGCGTGAAGGGCAGGGTGGCTCCCAGCAAAACGATTCCGGTTTTGATATAATATTCTACACGGAACCCCGTATCCATCCATCTGGGAAGCGGTAGGAAGTTTGCTATTATTAAGCCAATCACCAGGGCCACCAGCGGTGGTTCGAGATTGTAATGGTGTGCATG
>JALXAI010000522.1 GCA_026992215.1 Desulfobacterales bacterium
TCACGCGCCTGGTGGCCTCCAGAAGCAATATCACGAGAACGGTTCCGACAATAACATCCCGGGTGTTTGGGATACCCATGCGCATTGCTATGCCATTGTAGTCTATGGCAAGATAAAGAGCTGCAAGGCCGCCGATAATGGCAAGCACGTAATCGATAATGGGTATATGGTCCCGTACCGACAGAAACCCCAGGAACTTCCTGCGTCTTCGAAAGCAGGGAAAAAGTAGGAAAAGCAGCACCATGGCGAAGGCCAGGTGGATGGCTCTTTCCCTGGTGCTGTCTATTACGAGCACGCTGGGCAGCGCCAGCTGGTAAAGTGCCCACAGCACTGCAACCGCCCCTACTATGTATTTCTCGTGCGTTCTGAGTTCTCTGATATCACCTGATTCGGCTTTTATGAGTTCTTCTGCAGATTCTGCCTTTTTTGCTCCGAACTTCTCTAAAACCAAAGCTCACCTCTCCCTTTGAACCAGTTGTTGATTAATTGTTTTCTCCCTTCCAGAAAACCTTGAAAGCCTTAGTGGTCATGTACAGGTCAGCCTTGCTGGCAATTTCAAAAGGCGAATGCATGGACAGAAGGGGTGTACCACAATCGACAATATTCATCCCGTAAGACGCAAGAAACTTTGCAATGGTACCTCCTCCGCCCTCGTCCACTTTTCCCAGTTCGCCCGTCTGCCATACAACCCCGCTCTTGTTGAACAAACGCCTTAGCCAGGCAAGGTATTCCGCGTGGGCATCACTTGAATGGTACTTACCGCCTGATCCCGTGAACTTGGTAACGCAAACACCGTATCCAATCCTGGCGGCGTTTCGTTTTTCGTGAACTTCCTGGTAATCAGGATCCAGGGCCCCGTTTACGTCAGCACTGATGGCCCGGGAAGCTGTCAGTGCTTCCAGGATGTTGGAAACATTTTGCTCAATTCCCTGGATTTCCAAAATATTGCTGACAACCAGTTCAAAAAACCTTGACTTGGCGCCCGTGCTGCCGTCACTCCCGATTTCCTCTTTATCGTAAAAACAGGCAAGTGTAGTCCTGGGAACCTCGTCGAGTCCCAGGATAGCCTCCAGGGAGGTGTAAACACTTGATCGATCATCGTGCCCGTAGGCTCCGATGAGGCTCCTGTCGAACCCCAGATCCCTTGCCTTCCCGGCAGGCACAACTTCAAGTTCGGCACTGGAAAAGTCTTCCTCCGTCATGCCATAGCTCTTGTTCAGGTAGTTTATAATAGCCAGTTTGAACCTTTCTTTTACTTTACGATCACCCAGAGGTATGCTTCCCACCAGGATGTTTAACTTTTCTCCTTCAAAAGCTTCACTAACCTTTTTTTCACCCTGCACCTTCCTGGCAAGGTGTGGCAGAAGGTCAGCAATGGTAAAGACGGGATCATCATCGTTCTCGCCGATCCTCAATTCGAGTTCGGAGCCGTCCTGGAGTATCACTTTTCCGTGCAAAGAAAGGGGCCTTGCCAACCACTGGTATTTCTTGATACCGCCGTAGTAATGGGTTTTCAAAAATACCAGGTCCACCTCCTCGTAGAGAGGATTCTGCTTGAGATCCAGCCTGGGCGAATCGTGATGGGAAGCAATTATGGCAAGCCCCTCCCTTACATCCTGCCGGCCAATGACGGCCAAATAGACTGTCTTGCCCTGATGCACCCAGTAGATCTTTTTTGCTCCCTTTTCTTTTGCTTCTTTCCAGGGCATAAATCCCTTTTCTTCCGCCATTGCAACTATGTTTCTTACGCATTCTCTCTCGGTCTTGCTTCGATCAAGAAAATTCTTGTACCTTTCCGCGAAAGCAAAAATCTCTTTTTTTTCCTCTTCCGATACGCAGTCCCAGACAAGCCTTCGTTCCCAGAAAAGTTTCTCGGTAAGTTCTTCAAAATGCTTTTTGGAAGAATTTTTCTTCGCCATGTTTCGCTTCACCTCTCAACCAATTCGTGTTTCCGGGCAGGATAACGCTTTATTCCACGTACGTGAGCCAGTGTCTGTATTTATCTACCTTCCCCTTGACCACGTCGAAGAATATTTCCTGGAGCTTCCTGGTTACCGGCCCCGGAGTCCCGGAACCTACTGTCCTGTCGTCTATTTCCCTGATGGGTGTGATTTCCGCGGCCGTGCCCGTGAAAAATACTTCGTCAGCTATGTAAAGCTCATCCCTGCTAAATCTTTTTTCTTCAACATCATACCCTTCGTCCCTGGCAATGGAGATTACCGAATCCCTTGTGATACCGCCCAGGATTGACGTCAGGGGAGGAGTTTTAATCTTGTTGCCCCGGACTATGAAAATATTTTCGCCGGTTCCTTCGGCCACGTAGCCCTCCGGATCGAGCATAATGGCTTCGTCGTACCCTGCGTTTGTCACTTCAAGCTTCGCCAGCGTTGAGTTCACGTAGTTACCGGCCGTTTTTGTCTTGGTCATCATTATGTTCACGTGGTGCCTGGTAAACGATGATATTTTTGCACGTATCCCCTTAACGAGCCCTTCTTCCCCGAGGTACGCACCCCATCGCCACGTTATGATGGCGGTATGAACGGGATTATCCTGGGGGTGGAGCCCCATCGCCCCTTCTCCGATAAACGCAATGGGCCTGATGTAGGCTTCATCCTGTCCGTTTGCCTTTAAAGTTTCTATAATCGCCCGGGCAATTTCGTCCTGCCCGTAGGGGATCTTCATGAGCAGGGCGTGAGCAGAATCAAAAAGGCGTTTTACATGTTCTTTTAACCTGAAGACCGCCGAGGATCCGTCATCGCACCTGTAGCACCTTATTCCCTCAAAAACGGACATGCCGTAATGCAGGGAATGCGTCAACACGTGAAACCGAGCTTCGTCCCATGGAATTAAACTGCCGTTTACCCATATCCTGTCAGCCTTTTCAACCATCTATTACCTCCTTGAATGAGAAATCAACATCTCCGGGTTTACGTGGTTACCAGAAGCTTCCTGAGAGATCTGCTAAGTGGTCTCTTAGCAATACCATTTTCAGTTACGATTCCTGTTATGTATTTGCTGGGTGTAATATCAAACGCGGGATTGTACGCGTTCACTCCCTCAGGTGCGATTTTCTTCCTGTTCAAGTGTGTCACTTCCCTGGGATCCCTGATCTCGATGGGTATCCCTGAACCCTTTTTTATCGTTGGATCAAAGGTGGATAAGGGCGCCGCTACATAGAAGGGGATACCGTTTTCTTTTGCAAGAACCGCCAGGGAATATGTTCCCACCTTGTTGGCGGTGTCGCCATTAGTGGCAATCCTGTCTGCCCCCACTATTACCAGATCGATATTTTTAGTACCCATCAGGTATCCCGCAGCATTATCGGTAATCAGGGTTAAAGGCACGTTGTCATTCAGGAGTT
>JALXAI010000523.1 GCA_026992215.1 Desulfobacterales bacterium
TACCTTATACTTTTTGACAGGTTTTTAATGACGTTTTTCAGGTAGGGAATACTGGTCAATTCACTGCTGTAGTACTTTTTTTCAAGCTCCGTCATCAGCTCGAGAGCATGTTCGTTCTCCGCCAGAATTGTCATGAAGGCTTCGTACTTCTCGCGAAAAAGCCTTTCCTTTTCAGATTGTTCCTGTTCCCTTTTCTTTCTGCTCTTCAAAAATCTCAACATATTAATCAGCCCTTTCAAGCTCGAATCTTTTCTTTTCAAGAGCCCGCTTCACGCTGTCTTTTAATTCTTCTATATTGACAGGTTTGACCAGGTAGTCAAATAAATCTTCGCGCATGGCTTTCAGAATGTGCTGGGAGGTACCTATATATGTTATCATAATTACCTGGGTATTTGGAGACAACCTTTTGATCAACTTCAATATTTGAAAGCCGTCCATTCCTTCCATCATCAGGTCGGTGATTACCACGTCAAATTCCGTGGTTTCCAGTCGCTCCTTCGCGGCGAAAGGATCTATAAATGCTTCCACCTCGTAGCCTTCCTTGGCCAGGTACAGCTTGAGTGTTTTGCACACATTGGGATCATCGTCGAGTACCATAACCCTGGGCTTTTTGCCCATCAATTCTTCTTCTTTCTGCCTTATAAGATCTATTAACCTGCCTTCCTGCCTCCTTGTTGGCAGATAATAATAAATTCCCGTACTTACCATCGCCATCCCAAGCACGAATATTATGGCGTCGGTGATCGTCCACCATCCGAAACCAAAATACCTCATCAATCCCGTGGCCAGGGCAATAAAGGCAACACCGGTGCGTATAAAGGCCAGCTCTGTTCTTGCCTTGGCCAGAAATGTTCTCTGCTGGGCCATGATGGTTCTTTTTTCTGCCAGGAAGGATCTGTTTTTTGAAAGAAGTGTTCTTATCCTGGCCAGACCACTGCGGTTTTCGGCCATTTCACTTCTTCTCAGGGCCTCTTTGGTTCGTCTTTCCGCCAGTATGCTTCTTTCTTCGGAAAGCAGGTTCCGCTCTTCTGCCAGTATGTTTCTCTCAAGGGCATACTTGGTATTCAATAGTGCCAGCAAGGCCGAAGGGGAATCTTCTTTTTCGAGCTCTTCCAGCACTTCGTCCAGAGCTTCTTCCAGCTCCCGGAGGTATGATCTCCTGTAGGAGTGCAGTTCCTTAAGGAAAGATTTCCTGTGACCCGCAAGGTTCCTGTGCTTCAAGCATAGTTCCACGGGACCAAGAAGGGGCGTTTCTTGCTTTGCTGGTGAAGAGTCTGTGCTATTAAGGTTATCCTGAGTCATGTCGTGTTGCATGCCGCTTTTCTCCTTAAAATCAAAATGCCTGGAATTAAATTAATGAAAGTGATTATTATAATATCATCAGATTCTTTTTTATCCAAACATTGTGTCGGAGAGACTTTATAGCTCGTTTTTCAACAAGATCCTGATGTCCCTGACATCGGGAAGAGGTAAATAGCTTTTGCTAGAGCCGGTTACATCGTACGACGGTCTTACGGAAAAAGTGAAAGGGCAAATAAGTTACGTTACAAGGCCCTTTTGGAGAGCGTATCTCGTCAAACTTGCCACGTCGTGCAAGTCCAGTTTTCTCATGAGCGCATTTCTGTGAGTCTTCACGGTTTTAGGACTCAGACACAGGATCTCGGCTATTTCCTTGGTAGTTTTCCCCTCGGCGATCATCTGCAACAGCTGTTTCTCTCTTGGCGTAAGGGTTGCATAGGGGTCTACGGTCTTCTTTTTATGCAGAAGGTTGCAATAGTCTTCTATCACGTACTTTGCCACGGGAGGACTGATGTATATCTCACCCTGCAAAACCCTGTCGATGCTCTCCAGCAGTTCATCAACAGCGGCGTCTTTGAGCAGGTAACCCTTGGCGCCGGCGATAAAAGCATTCAGAACATATTGTTTTTCCTTGTACATGGATAGTATTATGATCTTGGTGTTTTCAAGGTTTTTCTTGATTTCTTCCGTGGCCACGATCCCGTTTATATGCGGCATCAGGATGTCCATTATTACAACATCGGGTTCCAGTTTAAGAGATTTATCAATGGCCTCCTTGCCATCCTTGGCCTCACCGACAATTACATAGTCCTTGTTTTGAGATATTATTGCCTTGAATCCTTCTCTTACAAGGTTATGATCATCTGCCAGTAGTATCCTTGCTTTCATACCCAATAACCAACCCCGAATTTTGTTAACGATTCCGCGTAAAAGGCAACACAGCAGTCGACGGTTTTCATTTCACCCGTGTCCGAGCTCCCGGTGCGAGAACACTTTCAACAGGACGGTGCGTACCCCCGGGTAATAACGGGTACACTTCACAGAAATATCTCCGCTCGGGCAACCCCACCAGAGGTTTCGGATAATAGATTGCGCTGGTGCCTATTGCAAGTACCGCGGTACCCAGCTGTCCCTGTCTGTAACATGGTGGCAAACACCAGTTTCCAATCAATGGTCTCAGAAAAGCAAATCCTGCTGTTTCCTGCAAGATTCGGTCGCCGCGTAAGCTCCTGATGTATTCACATCCCGGGTAGCGGGAGTTGACCTTCTTCGAAGTTTTTCCTGCCCGGGCGCCTTGATGAACCCCGAGAGGCTCCTGGCTGGCGATCGAGTATGCATCTCAGGGGCAGCTTGAAGATAACTATTGTTCCTGCTCCGGGGTTGCTCAAAATCTCAACAGAACCCCCCAGATAGTTCATTCTCTCGCGAATAACGTGCAGCCCCAACCCGGAATTACGTCCACTGTTGCGCACCTTGCTTACATCGAACCCGATGCCATTGTCCGCCACGGTGATGATAATCTGCGTTTCAGTACCCCACACGGACAGGATAGCTTCTTTTGCCTTTGAGTGTTTTGCGCAGTTGACAAGGGCTTCCTGGACCAGCCTGAAAAGAAGATTCTCCACGTCGAGGGGCAGGCTGTTGACTATTCCCCTTTCTTTAACCTGGATCTGCATGGCAAATTTTTCTGAAAAGTAGTCCGCGTACCACCTTAAAGCTGCAACTAATCCAAGATTGTCGAGAATGGTTGGGTACATTTCCAGTGTCAGGTCCCTGGTAGTGGAGATAACCCGGTCAAGGAGTTCCTGCATTCTTTCCAGGTCCCGGGAAAGATGCCCGTTTTCTTTTTCTATGCGCTTTTTCAGCATCCCGATATTGATTTTTATGGCAGCAAGATCTTGACCTACCTGATCATGAAGGATACCGGAGAACTTCCGCCTTGTCTGTTCCTCTATCCTTGAAAGCCTTATGGTTAAGTCCTGGAGAGCCTTGTTTCTTTTCTTCAGTTCCGTGTTGGTCTTGATGATTACTTCTTCAAGTTGTTTCCTGGC
>JALXAI010000524.1 GCA_026992215.1 Desulfobacterales bacterium
TTCGCAGGGGTGTTAATCATAATGCCCCGAGTTTTCGGGGTAACTACTCTTTCAAGATCATCAAGGGAAAACGTCCAGAGAGGCGGGTGCATTGTCACATACACTGGGACCGCGCCGGCGGCAATCACTGTACTTACATGGTATCCATAGAACGGTTCGAAGAGAATCACCTGATCACCCGGTTCCAGAAGAGCGAGACAAGCACAGTAAAAAGCACCTGTAGATCCGGCACTCACCACCACTTCTTTTTCCGGATCCACGACCATGCCAGTGAACGTTTTCTGTTTAATTGCAATTGCGTTTCTAAGCTCATAAAGGCCGTCATACCTGGTATATGTGTTTATGCCCTCGCTAATAGCCCTTTTCGCTTCTTCCTGGACTATCAAAGGCACTTCAAGATCACATATGCCCTGGGATAAATTGATACCTCCCACCTTATCGCATTCAATTGACATGCTGCGAATCTCTGACTGTTGAACCCATTCATGTCTGGAACTTAGTTTTAAGGCCATATTAACAAACCTTCCGAACAGGCGTAGTTAGTCTATTTCCCATAGAACTGCCGTATTACAGAAACAACGTAATCAACTTCGTCATCCGTAATTTCTACGTTCATTGGCAAGGAACAGACTTCTCTGCTTAACGCTTCCGTTTCAGGGAACCCTCTGTCCTCGAGCTTTAACGCTTCGTGCTTGTAATACGGTTTGCGAAACTGGACAAGAACTTCAACACCGTTTGCCTTCAGATAATTTGAAAATTCGTCCCCCTGCCTGGACCTGACAACGTAGTTTTGATAGACATGATCTCTTCTCGGATCATTATAATGCGGGAGCAACAGGTCATCAATGTCCTGAAGCCCGTTCCTGTAGCGCTCGGCGATTTCCTGTCTTCGCTTTATCCATCCGGGAAGGTACCGGAGTTTCACGTCCAGAAATGCTGCCTGAAGGTTGTCCAGCAGACAGGTAAAGCCGTGCCCGTGGTATTCACCCGTTTCCCTATCCTCTCCATTGAAACGCATTCGCCTCGCGAAAATTGCCACTTCAGGATCATTTGTGGTTATGGCTCCGCCATCTCCGTAGCCGCCCAGCATTTTAAAGGGGTAAAAGCTCCAGCAACCCGTCAATCCCCATGACCCCGCTTTTTTTCTTACACTTTCGGCCCTGTCGTCTTTCATGCTGGCTCCCAGGCTCTGACAGGCATCTTCGATTACCACGAGGTCGTATTTTTCGGCCAGATCCATTATCCTTACCATGTCTGCCATGTAACCGTTCAGATGAACAGGGATAATCGCCCTGGTTTTGTCTGAAATGGCTTCCTCGATCCTGTCACAATCTATATTAAAATCTTTGCCAACATCCACGAGGACCGGTTTCGCACCGACATTCACCACTGCTGACGCCGTGGCAACAAAGGTGTGGGCAGGGACAATAACTTCATCACCTTGGCCTATTCCAGCGGCCCTGAGAGACATATGAAGAGCATCATACCCACTGTTTAGACCAACAGCGTATTTCGTTCCAACGAAATCCGCCAGATTTTTTTCAAACTTCCTCAGGTGTTCCCGGTCTATCAGGTCCCCTCTGCTCATCACTTCAAAATATGCACGATCTATTTCATCTTTAATCATCCGGTAATTCCTGGCCGGATCAACAAATCGTACCCTGTAAGCCATATCTACTGAACCTCCGATTAATTCGTTTCAGGAAATATTCCCCGGAATGCTTTAGGTAAACACGCAACGTGTTTTTGGCCATCAAGCTAAACAGCATCCCTGCCCTCAGCACCGTCGCTTTTACCGCATCAGGTACTGTCTTATCAATCCAGCTATGGTATCGGCATCTGGGTAGTACTCTTTTTCCAACACGGAACTCGCGGGAGCGGGAGCATCGGGGAGAGTGATACGTTTTAACGGGCCTTTAAGATGTTCGTATCCATCCTCCATGGCAATTGCCGCCACTTCTGCAGCAAGGCCACAGGTTTTCCAGCCCCCGTCCGCTATCACGAGGCGTCCCGTTTTCTTAAGTGATTCAAGAATAATTTGCTTATCAATAGGCTTGGCCGAACGCAAGTCTATGACTTCCGGGTCAATATTCTCCGCGGCCAGTTTCTCGGCTGCCTCCATTGCCTCGCGGGCCATATAAGAAATAGCGACCAGTGTCAAATCACTGCCTTTTCTTCTCACGATTCCCTTCCCTATTTCCACCCGGTAAACCTCTTCCGGGACATCATCTTCGATCCCGTACAACCAGCGATCATCGATAAATATCACAGGGTTTTCGTCTTCGATGGCCGCAATCATAAGACCCTTGGCATCATAGGGTGTCGACGGCATTACCACCTTCAGTCCCGGGATATGAGCAAACGTGGCATGAAGAGCCTGGGAATGCTGCGCCGCCTGTTCACCTCCCCGGTTTATTATCCCCCAGACAACCACCGGAACGGGTATCTTCCCGCCATTCATGTAATACCAGTTGGCCGCTTCATTAATGATGGGATCCATAGCGTAGAGCATGAAATCCATTCTTGGATGAACGACCACGGGTCTCATGCCGGCAATGGCAGCGCCCACCGCTGCCCCTGTAATACTGTTTTCGGAAACCGGGGTATCAATTACACGTTTGTCACCAAATCTCTCCAGGAGCCCCCGAGCGGTGTTCCCCACGTACCATGGGCTTTTTACCCCCTGGCCGATCAGGAAAACCGATTCATCCTGTTCCATCATCTGGTGCAGCGCTTCGTTTATTGCCAGGCTGTACCGAAGTTTCCTATTTGTATACATATCTGGTTAATTCCTCTGTCTTGGGGTATGGGCTGTTTTTGGCGAAGTCATGAGCTTCTTTAACTTCCGTTTCTATCTCTTTTTTTATTCTCATCAACATCTCTGCTTCGAATACGTTATTTTTTCTCAGATAGTCTTTGAACAGCTTTATGGGATCTCGCTTGAACCACTTTTCCACTTCTTCCTTCGGCCGGATATCCGTATGCGTGCCCTGAATATTGTCATCCGGTCCAACGTGCCCCCTGAACCGGTACGTACGACACTCCAAAAATACCGGTCCCCGTCCATCTCGGCACCGTTTAATTGCCCGTTTGCCGACTTCATAGACTTCCAGGACATCGTTCCCATCCACACTGAAAGACTCGACACAAAAGGGTTGCCCTATCTCATGGATGCTGTCCCGGACCCTGCATTCCCTTATAGGCATATGGGTCGAATAAAAGTTGTTTTCGCAAACAAAAACCACGGGCAGTTTTTTCAGAGCAGCAAAATTCAAACATTCATACAAAACCCCTTCCCCCGTGGCTCCGTCCCCAAAAAAGCTTACCGATACGCTGTCATCCTCGCGTAT
>JALXAI010000525.1 GCA_026992215.1 Desulfobacterales bacterium
GCGGTGTCGCCATTAGTGGCAATCCTGTCTGCCCCCACTATTACCAGATCGATATTTTTAGTACCCATCAGGTATCCCGCAGCATTATCGGTAATCAGGGTTAAAGGCACGTTGTCATTCAGGAGTTCCCAGGCCGTCAAACGACTACCCTGGAGCAACGGGCGCGTCTCGCAGACGTACACGTGGATTCGTTTTCCCTTTCTCCATGCCGTTCTGATTATGCCCAGTGCCGTGCCACAACCGCCCGTGGCCAGGGTTCCGGTATTGCAGTAAGTCAAAACGTTCATACCGTCTTCTATAAGAGTCTCACCGTGGCTGGCAATGGCCTTGTCAAGCTCAACGGTTTCTATCATTATCCTTTCGGCCACTTTCTTCAGCGCATCCTTTAAAAATTCGACGTCAGCGCCAGGGTTTTCAATTATTACCGCTCTCATTCGCTCAACAGCCCACACAAGGTTTACCGCCGTGGGACGCGCTTTGCATGCTTCCCTGCACAATTTTTCAAACCTCTTGATGAAGTCCTGAACATTTGCGCTTTTCAGCCTGCGGGCTTCGAGGGCAAGACCCATTGAAATGGCAATACCGATGGCAGGAGCTCCCCTGATGGCCAACTTGCGAATAGCATTAACAACCTGCCTCATGTTCCTGCAGACCAGGTACTGTTCCCTGCGCGGCAACTTGCGCTGGTCAAGAATATGAATTTCACCTTTTGCCGTCCAGTGTATCGGGGACTTAACGGGCATCAAAACACTCCTGAAAAAGGTCACAGGGATCTTCCCTGCTTCAAACCATTATAACCCGGGGTACCATGACATATTTTTCACGCAGCTGTTGATTTACAACAGACGAACGTTGCCCGGCTGCAAGACATGATTAAATTTATTCTTTTAAAAGGATAAACAAGAAAAATCAAGGACAATTAATTCGTCATGCAAATCAAAAAACATGGAATCCAAGCGCCAAGTTCGGCTTTTCACGTGCGCTTTGTCCGTGCACCTCCCGTACAACTCTGCCTCTCACCTGCTTTTTCCAGGGAATCCGATATCTATCTTTTCGCCTGGATCTTGTTCAAAAATCTCCCTGTAAAGGTCCTCTCCAAAGCTCGTTTGCAATGGTTTTGCCTCCTTCAATTTGTATGTCCTTTTTCCTCCGGCTTGCCTTTCTGCCCGTAGAAAAAGGGTTTTCCCGTTGTATCGGCTGATAAACGTTGTCGCCAGGTCATAAAGGTGGGTAACAAAGAAGACCTTCATACCTGAATCGAGGAGAGCAAACAGGATCTGCCTTGCGATCTCAGAGCCCTCCCGCTCGTTGGTGGACGAAAATGATTCGTTAAACAGGATCAGGGCACCCGGTTCTACCATGTCTACTATTTTGCTCATGCGTGCCAGTTCCTCGTCGAATTTTCCGCTTTTCATCGAAGTGTCTTCTTCTCGTTTGTAATGAGTATAGACCCCGTTTGACAGATTCACGGAAAGCGATGACGCGGGTACGAACATCCCTGCCTGCGTCATCAACTGCGCAATTCCTATGCTCCTGAGAAAGGTGGATTTTCCACCCTGGTTTGGCCCGGTAATTATGACAAGCTCTTTACCCCGCGCCACCACATCGTTACCCACAACCCTTTCACCCCTGGTCAAAGCCAGGGAAATGTCGTAGAGTTCCCGACAGTCGTGGTAGCGCTCCGCAGGCGGGAAGATGCGCGGAAACACGTAGGGTTCATCAAGCTTTCGGAGCTCGGAAGCCAGGTTCAAACACCCGACGTAGAAGGAAAGTTCCAGCCTTAGAGCAGCAAAAAAACTCTCGATGTGGTCGGCAGACTGGGCGACCGCGTTCGCAACTTTATTAAGCCCCCTGTCCCTCAGTTCTCTCAACACCTTGGCTCCCAGATCATCTTTCGGATGAAGTGAAAAGGAATAGACCTGGTTCCTTTGCATAAGGACGCGCTTGAGCCATGAACTCTTCTCCTTCCTGGGTTTTCTTAGAACGTAGTTGATTCCTTCGTTCCCTTTCCCCAGTTCTGCGCTGATAAGAACCCCCTTTTTAAACCTCAGGTCCTCGAGGTGTTCTTCCACCCGGCGCAAATAAGAGTCGTCGAGCTCCTTTCGAATCATTGAAAAAAACCTTTGAAAACCTTCGGATTCGAATTTTTCCGCGTGCCAGTCAGCAATCAGCTTGAGAGATTTCAACAGTTCCACGAAAAAATCCAGCATCTTAATTGCGCTGCTAAGAATACCTCCAGGGTACCGGCTGAATATCCTTAGCCACCTTCCGTGCTTGTTCCGGAGTGGTTCCATTGATATCGAGTATATCTCGTTTACGACCTCGGGATGCTTGAGGCAATCCTTTAAAATGTCCTGGCGATAACGAATATCACGGGGATTATTCAGGCTGTTTAGCAAGGCGTGTTCTGCCACTTCGTGGACGAATTTATCGCCTTTTGCCATGGCATCCAGTACCACGGAGAGTTCCAGATCCCTTACCAGTTCCGCTGAACCGGGTGGCAGGGGTTGTTCAAGATTAAAATCCCTGTCTGGGTACAGAAGAAATACTTTCATCCTTTTATGCGCTCCCTTATCTGTTGATAGGTGAGGCGGTGTTTTTCGGCGATTGAAAGAGCGTAAGCAAGACCGTCAGCGGGTCTTTCTACAATTCTGTATGTCCGAATCGAGGGATTTGTCGGATCAACCATGCCAACCATGCTGACTATGGTGCTACTTAATTTCGTAAGTTCGTCCAGGAATGTTACCCACACACAGATGCAGTCCATTTGCAGGATTTTTCCAAGAATCTTCTTGCTAAGGAAGATAGCATCGCTTAGCGAAGTGGAAGTAAAAATTTCGTTCATGATCAGTATGCTGTCTGAGGTTGCACGACCCAGGATCTCGTGTATTCTAACGAGTTCATCCTGCAACTTGCCTCGCAAGTTGCGGATATCTTCCTCCCTTTCGAAATGAGTAAAAATATTATCCGGTAAAAATACACGCGCTTCCCTGGCGGGGACAAGACATCCCAGGCTTGAAAAATAATGAATCTGACCAAACATTCTGGCAAAGGTTGTTTTGCCTCCCTGGTTAGGTCCCGTTACTATCATTACTCGCTGTTCGGTCTTTAGAGAAAAGTCATTGCACACAACAGGTTCGGGAGTGTCAAGAAGCGTGTAAGCCAGGGCAAGGTCAAAACCGTCACGGACATGGATATCACGGCTTGAGTTTACCTCCGGGTAACTGAATTCGAGCTTCTTTTCCTCGAATTTTGAAACAAAACCCAGGTACGCCAGGTAAAACTGAACCTCTCTTTCAAACCTCTCGATTGTCTCAGCAATAAACGTTTCGTACCGGCTCCAGAAGC
>JALXAI010000526.1 GCA_026992215.1 Desulfobacterales bacterium
ACGGTAAACGGACGCGAGTCATAGCGAAGTATTTTCTCGTTTACTTCAATCCCGTGGCACGATAATAGTCTCGCCAGCTGTCCGGTAGCATTTGCCTCGACATCTATGATTGTCCTGGCACCTGACAATGCATCTCTAATCGTGGAAGCCGGGAAGGGCTCCATAACGAGCGGTTGAATGACTTTAACACCCAGTTCCCTTCCGACCTCAACGCATGCACCCTTCGTGGAACCCCAGCAGATAATGGCAGTTTCGGAGTTACTATTTCCGTATGTTTTTACCTGTTTAACCTTTTTCAAGCGCTCGATGAGGTAGTCTCTTTTTGCAAGGCGTTTATCCTGCATCTTCTTAACCTGATCGGGATCTTCGGTCGTGATACCAAACTCGTCGTGTTCGTAAGATGTCCCCTTGATGACTGCCTCTTTCTGACCGGGGAAGGCAAGTGGAGAGACACCGTTTTCGGAAAAAGAATACCGTTTGTAAGCACCGTCTCCGTTCCATTGGGTCGGACCGGACGGGCTTATCCGGTCTGTGTCCGGTTCAAAGCTGAAAAGGCTTTCGCTTAGATGCTTGTCCGAGAGAACAAAAGTGGGTATCTGAAACTCCCAGGCCACGTTCATTGCAAGAGCCGTCATGTCAAAGGCTTCTTCGGCATCTCCCGGAGCAACCACTAGCCTGACGATGTCTCCGTGACCCGCGTTAAGAACGAAGAAGAGATCCGCCTGCATCGTGTACGTGGGTACCCCGGTGCTTGGGCCGGCTCTCTGGCATTCCACGAATACTACGGGATACTCTCCCTGCGCTGCCAGGCTGACGGCTTCCGTCATAAGAGCAAACCCTCCGCCGGAAGTTCCCACCATGGTTCGTGCTCCGGCATAAGAAGCTCCCAGAGCCATTACGGCAACGGCGATTTCATTTTCGGGATGTACCGTTACCACGCCGAGTTTTTCTTCGTTGGCTGCGAGATAGTGGAGGATGCTGGAAGCAGGGGTCATCGGGTACGCTATGTACATGTTCAATCCCGCCTGAACCGCACCCAGGGCAATCGCTTCGTTTCCGCTTACGATGGGCAACGGGTTAAGCCCCGTTTCCCCGATTTCGAAAAACTTTTCTCCTATCAGGTTGTACGCGGTCTTGGCAATTTCGAGATTCAAAGCGGTTTCCTTTTTCTCGGTGTCCCTGATAACCCTTTCAACTGCCGGCCAGTCGATTCCAGCAATTTTGGCAAAGGCACCGATGGCCGCGGTATTTCTCATGATCGGGGAACCATCGTGTTCTTTTACGATTTGAGACATGGGAATGCCAACCCCGTCGGCTTTTACCCTGTCAGAATCGTACAGGATGATTCCTTTTTCGGGCAAAATGTGGGCGTGCTTTTCAATGGTGTCCTGGTTCAGTGCGATAATGATGTCCACCCGGTTCCTGTGGGCCAGCACTTTTTCCCTTGATGCGCGAATTATGGAAAAATTATGACCACCCCTGATTAACGAAGGATAATCATCGTAGAAAAAAATCCGGTAACCCCGTCTCCCGACCAGTCTTGCTATGGTTGTTCCGGCCTGTCTTATCCCGTCCCCTGCTTTGCCTCCGACTAAAATCGAGATTTCGTCCATCGTTCACTCCTTAGCTTTTACTGTTTCAGCACATCTCAACAAGAATACCAGGATAAAGGTTTTCACCAGGGAAGATTTTTGAGTAAGGTTAACTTGGTACCGGGGGTTAGTCAAACAGGGGTCCTGAAAATCTTGTTCATGGCCATGGCAGAAAAGCGGAAAGAAGAAACGATATCTGATTAGATGTCCGGGAAAATCAGGAATACCGGGAAATTACCAAACCGGAGAATTACGCCCGGGAACGGGTGTGAAGAAGCTGTAAAATTTATCGACACCTTGGAAGCAGGATCAGTCTGGGAACCCTCTTACCAGTGACTCCCCGCCTTTAACGGTTAAGCTGATGTATGTGGCAAAGAGTGGAGCACGTCCCTTTCTTACGAGGTTCTTTTTCTTCGGAAAAGACTCAAGCTGACCAGGCCAAGCCCAAGGAGCAGTATTGTTGCAGGTTCGGGCACGGGATTTGCCTTTACCGAAACATCATCTATAAAGGCGGAGCTCACGTCACATGAGCCGAGCAATCCGGGAGAATCGGCAAAAAAGAAGGCCAGAAAAACATGGTCCAGATTAAGGCCGGACAGATCGTATTCGTGGCTGATTGTAATCCAGTCTGCTGTATAGTCAGTTGCCAGTATCTTTTGAGCGTAAAGAATGTTTCCGTTCCACCCAACCAACCCGGCATAAAGATGGTCATTGAAAAATGGAACATCGTATAAAACTTTCACATTGTAAGCAAAAGACACGGTCAATTTCTGGTCGGTAGCGGTAAAGCCGTTTAATTCTTGAGCAAGAAAAGCGCTGCAAGGGTTGGTGTCGTTTCCTATAAGCCAGCAGGAATCTTGCAGTTGGCTTACGCTTAAACCCGCAGCCCACTGCCCCTTGTGAACTGTATTGCCCTGGATGACAGCGTTCCCATGATAATCCCATCCCGAGAAAGTACCTCTTTCAAAATCTCCGTTTTCGATAAGCTCTACGGGTAGCGCGAAGGAAGTGACAGATAGGCCCAGAATAAAAATCGTTAACAGCAATAGCGTGGTGGTCTTTAATTTCATAAAAGTCTCCGTGTCTTTGCTTTGTCTGTTATAATAGCAATATATGTGCCAGTATATATTTGAGCTGTGCTTTCGGGGTGTTAGATTGTTGCATGATTATTAGTGCTGGTAAAATATGTAAAATCTTCCGACAGTATGGGAAGGAGGATCAGTAACTTTTTTTTTATTGGTACTCACGTGTTATGCTAAGCTGTTGCCGGGCAAGCAAAGGCAGCCGTGATGCCCCTGTGATGATGGTGAATACTTTTTAAATTCACGCGATTTTCGGGTGTCTGATTTTTTTACACCCCGTGTAGGTGGTTCTTCAGACTAGCAAAATCGGAAGGGTACCCGGGATTAGAATAGTTCCTTTAAGACATGTAACGTTTTAGCGTGTCTTAATTTCGATCCTGATCACGGTTGTCTAATGCTCAAAGAGGACGAAAAGAACAAGTCCGTTTGAGCGAGGAAGATTGGTTGAGGAGGTTGAAATGGTTGAGTGCTTTTTTTCATTCTACCCTTTTTCCTTCGTCCCTTGCAGCTTGAATTCCGGAAAGGGCGGGGATCCCAGGTTCCTGAAGCGGGTTGAAAAACCAGGTCGAAGATCCGCCTATAATTGTGCCATATGGCAATGAAGTTGAGTGCGTGTTAGAGTAGCACTTGAGATTTTGTAGCATTGTTCTCTATAAACCATTC
>JALXAI010000527.1 GCA_026992215.1 Desulfobacterales bacterium
AACCGGGAGTGTCGAAAATAATATATCTGTCCGGGTACCGACCTTTCAGTTCTTTGACAAGCGCTTCCATTTTGGGTGATCCGACAACTTCGGGAGCATTTGTCAATCTTCCTCCCGCAGGCAAAACCGTGAGCTTTTCGATGCCGGGATTTATGAACAGCTCCTCAAGCTCCGCTTCTCCTTCAAAGTAAGACTTTAATCCCTTAACATCGTTTTCCAGCCCGAGTAGCTTATGAATGGTGGGCTTTCTGAAATCAACATCCACGAGGAGAGTTGTCTGACGGGTGTCCTTTGCCATGCAAATCGCCAGGTTTACGGCAATGAGAGTCTTTCCTTCGTCGCTGTCAAAACCGCTGACCTGGATCGTATTGTACCCTTCGGATCTTGTCCTGGACAGAATCCTTGTTCGAAGTAGCTTGAATTGATCCGTTACCGGATCGTCCTCGTCCACCGCTATAATTTTGTTTTTCAAAAGTTTTTCTGCGGGAATATTGACAATCCTGGTCTTGTAGTACCTTGGAACATCAACACGTTCAGGTTCCTGCCGTTTTTCCGGCAGGCCCCGCTCCTGTTCCAGTGCCATTCTCTGGGCCTTGGCCTTTTCCAGTGCTTTCTTGATTCTGCTCATTTTAACCTCGCACGCGGTATACTCTTGACCGCTTTATATGGGAATCCTTGATTGGACAAATCTCGCCAGCTTCGCGTAGAAGACGTAAAGATCCATCACAAAGTAGTGAAAAATTACCAGGGCGAGAATAAGTCCCCCGAAAGCCGATGTCACCATTATGATCTTTTTTCTTTTTCGCCTGATTTTTTCGTCGGAAGATACGATGCGTGGAATTACGGAAAGTACCGGTGCTCCGGTCAATTTCTCAAAAGTTTCCACGTCTCTTATTGTCTTGTCAGTGTATTCCCTCAATGCCGCCATTCCCACGGAAACACCCAGCCCCAGTACCATGCCGATCAGCATGATTGCTAACCTGTTAGGTTTGTCGGGTTTCTCCGGTAAAAAGGCCGGCTCGATAATTTGAAAAGTTTCACCGAGCTGATCTTCTTCCATGCCCTGAGAAACCCTTGCCGTCATCAGTTTCTGCAAAAGTTCCTGGTAGTGAGCCTTGGCATTTTCATAGTCGGTTTCCAGTTCGTTGTACTTCTTGGCCACCTCAGGCATGGCATGCAACTTTTTGTAGACCTCGTCCATCTGCTTTTCAACCCGCTTCTTTTCAGACTTCAGAGACGAAATAGAAACATTTATCTTATCGAGATCGCTTTTAAGGGCGATGTATGCCGGGTTTGTGGCATCAGTGACCCTCCTCACGCTTCCCGCCGCCCCGCTCTTTCTCAGTGCAGCAATCTCCTTTTTAACCTGCGATATCTCCCTTTTGACCGCTTTTACGGCGGGATGTTTATCCGAGTACTTGGACTTCAGATCTGCAAGCTTTAGCTTTAGCTCGTGAAGCTGCTCTTTCAGGTAACCGATCCTGTTAACCTGTCCCACCTGCTTTTCTAGCAATGCAATTTCCCTGTTCTTGGCTAGTACCATGGGATGCTTGGCGGAATACTTCGCTAGAAGCTGTGCCCGTTCAAGCTTTGCCTGCTGCAGCCTTTCTTCCGGACTCAAAACCCGGTCGCTGGAACCGGAGTACGGATCAAGCGATGCGAGCTTGTTACTCAGCGTGGCCCTTTGCTCTTCAAGAGACCTGATCTGCATGTTTATGTTGCTTATGTCGGAATTAAGCTTTTCAAGCTTCTGCATGTTGAGATTTGTAAACTCAGGCAGTTCTTCAAGGTGGGCTTTGCGATATTCGGCAAGCTTGCTTTCCAGTGCGTCCATCTGGCTTTTTACCTGCTTGAGCTGTTCTTCCAGGAACTTCGTGGTGCCCTTGGCGTGTGCTTCCCTGGATTCAAGATTCTTCTCCATGTAGTATGAAGAGATCTCGTTTGTGACAAGCTGCGCTTTTTTCGGATCCTCATCCTCGTAGGAGACTGTAAATGCAATGGTCAGTAAAACCGGTCTGCTGGCATTTTCCTTGTTAATCTCGGCATTAATAGGTTCTATCGTGATCCGCTCTCTTATCTTTTCGACCATCTCTTCGGTGGTAAGCTTATTTCTCTTATTCGGCAACAGATTGTATTTTTCGATGAGCTTCAAAACCCTTGCCCGTGACATTACTTCCTGGGTAATGGTCTGAATACGCTGCTCCGCGTAGCTGGTAACGGTAGACGGAACCAGAGTGGGCGGTATCTGCTGATTCTTTATCAGGATTGTAGCGGTGGATTTGTACATGTTGGGTAGGATAATGCAGATAGCCGCTGAAAGAACCAGCATGGCAACAAAGGGTAAAATCAGCCACCATTTTCTGCGTATTATTATTTCTTTGACTTTTGTTAAGTCCTGGGCTTGGTCTTCCATGTCTTATAAAACCTCCGGTAAAAGAAAATATTAATACAATTATAATTAATGCACTAATTCTGCGGCAATCGCAATTTTTAAATTAACCGCAGACATACGTAGAGCATCAAGCAGACGACATGTGCGGAGTCTGCAAATCGGAACCACGGGTTGGCGCCCGAATCGCACTAAGCCTTTATCGCGAAGCGATAGTTTTCTTTGCTCGGGCAGAGTCGCCCGGGCAAAAAAGTCTGTGTCCGTCTGTGTTCGTCTGCGGTTAAATAATTTTATTCCCGTGGTCTCTGTTATTCCACTTACCCATTTTACGTCAAGCGACATATGGGTAATCCCGCCACTTCGCCCCTTCGAGTGCCACTTGTTTGGTAGGGACAGAGCCCTCTTCCTGGTTCCATGGCCTGCGGCCATAGTGTGAGTTTGTCGAAGTGGCGAAAAAACTTCAGAGATTTTAAGCAAATATGTTGACTCAAAAGTTATTTCCGTGTACAAATAATATGGATCGTGTACAAGGGGGTGTTTGGTGCTCCGACTGGTCTGCGACAGTACTGCATTGATACTTTTGGCAAAGTGCGATCTGCTCTCCACGGTGGGCAGGAATTATGAAATAGTCGCGCCTCCTTCAGTAATAAAAGAAGTTGCATCCTCGGTAATCCAAAAGAAGCACCCTGATGCTAAAACCATATCTGATGCCGTAGATAGTGGAATAATCAAGGTTCGCCGGTGTTCGTCGAGGAAATTGAAGTTTCCAATAAGGCTTCATCCCGGTGAAAGGGACGCCTTGAAGCTTGCCATCGAGGCGGAGGGTTCAATGCTCGCCACTGACGATGGCAAGGCGATCAAGGCAGCAAGGCTATTAGGGATTCCGTTTATCATTACTCCAAGGATTGTGACAGAATTGTTCCGCTTAGGGGAAATACC
>JALXAI010000528.1 GCA_026992215.1 Desulfobacterales bacterium
CATGTGTTAGGCACGCCGCCAGCGTTCGTTCTGAGCCAGGATCAAACTCTCCAATTAATCCTTTAAACTCAAAAAAACTACTAAGCCCGCTACTACCCAGTTTTCAAAGAACGATTTCTTTATTTTCCCCGAAAGGGAGTGCCAAATATACTGATATTTTTTTTAATGTCAAGAGAAAAAAATCGTTTTTCTCCCCTTTCAGGTAAAAGTAATTATAAACATCACGTGATCGATTTTCAAGTTTAAATCTCACGAAGGGAAAGGGGGAGTTCCTTGCAGCCTGCTACAGATAATTTACAATATTTAGCTCCGAAATGCTATTGAAAAGGGTGAGGCTGGCCTGGAATGCTGTCTTTGTTTTTTCCAGTTCGCTTATGGCTTGCGCAAAATCGGTATCCACTGCTTCCGACATCAATATTTGCTTATCGATTCCTATATTTTCGAGGGCAGCCTTTTTAGCCTCAAGGCTATTCATCCTGGAGCCGATTTTTACCATCTGGGTATTTACCGTTTGAAGGGCATTATCGAGCGGGGTCAGCTGGTTTTCGATGGCATCCGGGTCATTTGCCAGCATTGCATCTCTAAGCGCGATCAGAGATGAGAAAATCTGGTCGTTCGTCCCGCCTACCTGAGCTCCTATATCCACGCCGTTGACGTTAACGCGGGTATTTGAATTAAAATTGGTAGGTATTTCAAAATAACCGTTATCTCCCTGGTACGTAACGCTGACAATTTCGCCGTCAGCGTTAAGATTTGCCTGGAACGGTGCCGTATCGGTACTCAACCCTGAAAAGATATACCTGTCATCGTACTTGGCATTTCCCACGGCTACCAGGTGGCGGATCATCTGGTCGATTTCCTCTGCCGCTCCTTCCCTGGTTTCTGCGGTCTGGCTGGCGTTAGCCATCTGGATTGCCAGCTCTTTCGCCCTTACCAGGCTGTCATTCATGGCACGAAGCGATGTTTCCGATTCAGAAAGCCAGTCGTTGGCATAGTCGATGTTTTTCTTGAACTCCTCGATATACGATAGGCTCCTTTTGATCCTCATCGAATCGCTTATTGCAATGGGATCGTCGCTTATCTTGTGAATCTTTTTCCCGCTGGCAATATCATCCGAAAGGCGATCAATCTTAAACTTGTGCGTAACGATTTGTTCCAGCAACCTGTCATATGTATGGTTGAAACTTATCCTGTACATAAAACATCAACCCCTTCACGTCATATTAATCAAGGTATCCAGCATCTCTTTGCCGGTGGTTATCATCCTGGCCGCAGCCTGGTAAATATGTTGATACTGGATCATATTGGTCATCTCTTCTTCCATGGAGACACCGGAGATTGATTGTTGCTCGCCTCTTAATTCATTTTTCAACGCCTTCTGAAAATCCTTCTTTGCGTCCACCTGCTGGGCGTCAGTACCCAGATTCGAAATATAGTTCTGCCAGTAGGTGTTAATCGATTCTCCTCCCAGTGTCGCCTGTGACTGCTCCCCGAGGTTTGCCATGGTTATGGCCGTGCTATTGTCCCCGGGACTGCTACCTGCAACTATCCAGTCGAGGTTGGTTTCAAATTCAGTGTTAAACTCGATGTCACTGGCGTCGCTCCCGTTGAAGAAATGATGGACATTGGTCCCATCATCGTAATCCTGGTAGTTGTTAACCTGTTGAATTATGGTTGAAGCCAGGGTGTTGAGCCTGTCCTCATATCCATCAGATCCGTTGGATATCTCATCCCACATATTTTTCCACCCGGCAAATTTGCCGCCGTCAAAGTCAAAAGAGGCCACGGCACCTCCGGATGCATCTGAACCGGAAAAAGCCGGACTCACCCCCGATGCCGGAACATCGAGTTGACCGTACTCGTACCCGGAGACCATGGTAACTTTTGTGCCCGCCGAATGATCGGTATAAAATTCCACTGTCACATAGCCGTTGTCTTCTTCTCTGTAATCGAAGTCTACGTACTCGCTTAGATCTTCAAGAGCCTGCTGGCGTTCGTCCCTGAGATCATTGGCAGTGTGCCCGGTAACTTCCCTTCGCGCTATTTCCCTGTTGAGTTCCGCTATATTATCAAGAAGATTATTAACCTTCGTTACTCCACTATCTATCTTTTGCTCGATCCCGTCCTTGAACTCCTCAAAACCCGAGTAGATGTCCCTTATTTTGTCTGCCAGAGCAGTTGCCTTTTCAGCCACAGATTGTCTTTCAGCGTTCCCCTGAGGATTTCTTGCCAGCGCCTCCCAGCTGTTCCAGAATTCCTGAAGATCGTTGCTCAGACCATAGTCCTCAGTTTCATTCAAGAGGGATTCGATTTTGGTCATTATCTCATCTTCACCAACATAATAATTGTAGGTGGAATTCTTTTCCAGCAACAGCCTGTCTACCAGTTTGTCCCTGACCTGCTCTATGTTGGCAATGCGAGCCCCCCTGCCTCGTGCACCGTAGTGGCCGTAAAGAGGAAAACGAGTTTTCTGCACCACCCGTTGACGGGAATAATTCGGCGTAGACATATTCGCTATATTGTGGCTCGTTACTTCGAGCGCTACCTGCTGGTTAAGCAGCGTTCCAGTTGAAATGGTTAATATATCAAAAATGCCTCCCATGGCCTATATCTCCCTGTTTACGGAAATTCCTTTCGTGGAGAAGCTTCTTACCTTCACCGTTTTTTGCTGATCGTAATTAACAAGGTATTCCGGATGAAGAACATTCATAATACTGTTCCAGCAATCCAGGCACTCGTTGATGAATCCCTGGTTAAGATTCATTCTATTCATTACTTCCTGATGATAGTAATTGAGCTGATTTTTAAGCAGCTTCAGGCTTAGCGCAAGATCTGACGGCAGGTAATTGACCAGTTGAGATATCGCAAGAGGTTCAACGCTGACGTTAAGTATCCCGGTCAATTCCCTGAAGGCCTGTACTGATTTTTGCCTGGCATCTCTCAGTTTCGCCAGCGTAATCTCCTTTTTCTGTCCACATAAAAGCAGTTCCGAAGCGGAAAAACTTTTCAACTGCCTTGCCTCTTCGTTAAGGTATTTCAAAAGCTCGCGATATAGCTGAACTTCCTCTTCCATGGATCCGATCAAGTTTATCACGGCACTTTTTATATTCATTTTATCCTCCTACTTATACTATCGTCACACTCATGAAATTCTTTATCCCCAGGATCATTTTTCCGTTAGCTGCTTGTATAACTGTTCAGCCAGGCCGAGATTATTCTTCATACACAGTTCTTTTGCCACTTCCGAGTCAAACATGCTGCTGAACATATTTTCCGGTGAAGTCTCAGATTCATCGAAAAGCCCCGATTTTTGCACCGTTTCCCTCATACTCTTGAACATGTACGAAAAAAGTATTGACTCAAACTCCTTGCATGCCTTTTTGAGTCGTGCTTCCTGGCGTGGAGTCAAGTTAACGTATACTTTCGCTACTCTGTTTACTTCGCCTGTTACCTTCGGCACCTGCAAAATCCTCCTTTTTCAGATTAGTTCCAGTTGAGCCTGAAGGGCTCCCGCGGCCTTTATAGCCTGCAGGATTATAATCAAGTCACGGGGTCTTGCCCCGATGGCGTTAAGTCCCTTGACCACGTCACTGATCTTGACACCCTTTTCCACTATCCTAAGAGGTCTGTTTCCTTCCCGGGTGTTAATTTGACTACTGGGTACCACCGTGGTTTCTCCCTCACCGAAGGGAGCAGGCTGGGACACTATTGGCTGCTCGGAAATCTGAATGTTGAAACTCCCGTAAGACACGGCTACTTTTGATATCTGCACATTCTCGCCTATGACCACCGTGCCCGTCCGCTCATCGATTACCACCTTGGCCACGGTATCCGGGTCTATCTCGAGGGACTCAAGATGGCTCAGAAGTGGCACGAGGTTATTCTTATATGCGTCAGGCACCGACAGCCTGATAGTAGCAGCATCCATGGCCCTGGCGTACTTCCCGTGCAGCATCCCGTTGATGGCATCAACCGCCCTGGATGCGGTGGTAAAGTCAGGGGAATTGAGGAAGATATCCAGCACGTCCCTGTGTGCATATGTTATGGGGATTTCACTTTCCACGGTTGCTCCTTCCGGAATTCGCCCCACCGTAGGATAGTTTTTTCGCTCCTGGCTTCCGGTGCCACCCGAGACGCTAAAGCCTCCGACGGACACCGGCCCCTGTGCAACCGCGTATATCTTTTTATCAGGACCCGCCAGGGGAGTGAGCAACAAGGTTCCCCCTTCAAGCGTTGTGGCATCCCCGATAGAAGAAACAGTGACATCAAGTTTCGTGCCCACCCTTGCAAAAGGTGGCAGCTCTGCAGTAACAATAACAGCTGCAACATTTTTTACGTTGACATCACTGGGATTCACGTGCACGCCCATTCTGTTGAGCATGTTGGTGAGAGAATTTATGGTAAATTGTGTTCTCTTCTTATCCCCGCTTCCGTTCAACCCCACCACGAGTCCGTAGCCGATCAACTGGTTAGCCCTAACATTTTCCCAGGTACATATATCTTTTAATCGCACCGCCCCGGCAGGAGCTGCCACGAGGCAGAACCAGGCCATCACCAGCAAGCAAGCTACAATCAACCTAGCAATCGCTCTCATATCTTCATCTCCTTCTCGCACCAATCAGAACGGAGAAATAAAACTCAGTAAAATACTTACCCACCCCGGCAACTGCACCGTCGTGATCGGCCCCTTGCCGTTAAAAAATATCCTCGCATCGGCAATATTTCTGGAAAGTACCGTATTGTTCGGAGAGATATCTTCCGGCCTTACAATTCCTTCCAGCGATATCTGGAGTTCTTCTCCGCTAACTTTCGTCCACCGCGAGCCGCGTATCACAAGGTTTCCATTGGGTTCAACCGCAATCACCCTGGCAGTCAAGTAGGCCGTCATGGTATCTTCCTTTATAATTTCTCCCGTGGAATCGAACTTGTCTTTAAGGCTGCCGCCGTAGCTCGTGGACGATTTCCCGAACTTTTGCTTATCATCCAGTGTCAATCCGAAAAAGTTGAGAGCAGCACTTAAAGTCTTGTTTTTCTCGGTATTTGTCTCTCCCTTTTTCTTGGCCGAAGCTTCTTCGCTCACGATCACCGTCAAAAGATCTCCCACGTTTCTGGCCCTGAGATCCTCAAAGTACCTGGGAGTACGGTTGCTCCACAAGGAACCTGCGTAATGCGATTCGTTGAACCTCGGTTTTTTGGGAGGCTCAGCGGGAAACCGGGTAAATGGTTCGGCCGTGTGCTCGGGCATCGTGCTGCAACCGACCATACAGGAAATAACCGCCACTAAGAAAAATAGGATTAAGTAGTTTCGCAAAATCATGATCTCATCCTGTTAAAAAGCTACCTGTACCGTTTTATGACCCTTAACCATTCCGATCACTATCCGTTTTGTCGCAATGTTTTTCACCCTCATCATCTGTCCCAGCCTTCCTCCCTCCAGGGCCTGCCCCTTGGAAGTGATAAGGAGTCCGGGTGCAGAGATCAGAATTGTAACTACGTCTCCTTTTTGAACGAGAAGAGGTTGTGCAACGTCCCTCTTTCTTATTATTTCATTCACCCGGAGGGAACGTACTGTCTCTTTTCCCATAATGTCGCCGGGATCGGTGATAACGTCGTGAGGAAGTTCGGCAATATTTTCCTTCACGAAACGTACCTCGCTCTTGGTGAAAACCTCGTGGCTTTTGATGCCGCGAGCGGCTTTTGCCACTTTCTTAAACACGTTTACCTTGCCCACAACCCTGACGCTGCCAATTCTGTCACCGTTTCTGAACATAACGATGCTAAGCGGTGTATTCCCCAGAAACGAAAGGCTGGAATCAGCCACGACCCGGTACGTAACCCCGTTCTTCCCCGGGACGATGGTGGTAGAGCCCACCCTTATGTCCGAGATAGTCACGTCCGTTTTGGCCCAGGGCATGTGGGAAAGGACATAATCTTTGTATATTCCGGCGTAGATATTCCTTATTTTGCTTCCCCGCACCCTGGTCACAACTATCTCTACCGGTACCGTACCCCTTACCCCGGCCAGGGAAACACCAAGATTCGGAAGGTTTTTTCTCAAAATATCAGCAACCTGGTCTGCACTGATATTCAGGGTCGTTCCCGGGGAAGCCAGGGTTGCAACGTATATATTTCGTATTTTTTCACACAGCCTCGGGTCATCACAGGACACCGAAGCAATGTCACCTATCGTGACGCTTTCGTTTTCGGTTTTACACCTGTTGTGGAAGTTGATCACAACACCTGCCGACGGGCCTTTGCCTGCGCCGGGCAGCTCCCCGCCCCCGGCACCCGTGCACAAGATACTCAGAAAGATTAAACAACAGATAATCGAAAGATAGCCTTTCCCTCTCATCATACTAACCTCTTTTTACCTCAGATTATTCGCAATCTGCATCATTTCATCCGAAGTTTTTATGACCTTGGAGGTAGCCTCGTACGCTCGCTGGGCAACGATCATGTCCACCATTTCCTCCACTATGTTCACGTTGGCGTTTTCAAGGTATCCCTGATTTATGGTACCAAGAGCGTCTTCGCCGGGTGTTCCTTCAATGGGTTCACCGGACGCTTCGGTGGGAAGGTAGTAGCTCCTACCAAGGCTAAGGAGACCTGCGGGATTGATAAAATTGTACAGCCTTATCTCCCCGCTGGCTATTTCTGTTCCATCCTGCCCTATAACCGAAATGTTCCCCTGAGGATCTATGCTGATGCTGACCGCATCGGGAGGTATTCTCATTTCCGGCTGAAGCCTGTAACCCTCGGGGTCACAGATATAGCCGTCCTTATCAAGCTTGAAAGCTCCGGCCCTGGTGTATACCTCCTCATCATTCCTCAGTATTTTAAAAAAGCCCCTTCCTTCAATTACAAGGTCAAGATCGTTACCGGTCTGGATAAATTCTCCCTGGGTAAATATTTTCTGGACATCCACAATGCGTGTTCCCATTCCTATTTGAATGCCGTTGGGGACGTTGGTGGCACCGGACGTGGTGGCGCCGGGGGACTGAATTGTCTGGTACATCAGGTCAACAAAGTTCGCCCTGCTTCTTTTAAAACCCACGGTGTTTACGTTCGCGAGGTTATTCGCAATAATATCCATGTTCAACTGTTGTGAACCCATCCCCGTGGCTGCTGTCCAAAGGCTTCTGTTCATAACTGATACCTCACACTTTCCTTAAGCTGTTTTCTCGATAACGTTAGCATTTATTTGATCGAAATACTTCAGGCTGTGCTGCTGAGCTTCGAAGGTTCTTAGAGTGTCAATGAGCCGAACAATTTCTGATACTATATTCACGTTGGACTCCTCGATGCTCCCCTGAACAACTTCAAAGTCTGTTGCCGGTTGGCTTGGATTGGTTCCCGGGTCATTCTTGAAGTAGGTGTTGCCCACGGGAACCAGCTCTTCCGGTTTTTCGAAATAAGAAATCTGCAATTCTCCGAGCACTCTCTTTCCGTCCATGATCTTGCCATCCGGCTGGATATTCACGTACTGGCTGGGAAGAACTATGTTGCCGCTGGAACTTAGCACCGGATACCCATCACTGTTAACCAGGGTACCTTCGGAATCGATGGAAAAGTTTCCGGCCCGGGTGTAGCGTACGCCATCCGGGGTTTCCACGGCGAAAAAACCCTTGCCTACTATAGCAAGGTCCAGCGGAGCCCCTGTCTTGTGAATAGGTCCTGGTTTCATGTCTACCTTGCTGCCCATGGCAAGGAAGTCCGAAAACTTTATTCTTGTTTTCTTAAAACCTATGGTTCCGGCATTGGCCAGGTTGTTCGCGTTGACCTCTTCCCTTATAAGCTGTTGCATGCTCCCAAGTGCCGCCTCGTAGTAACCAATCCTCATGTGTCTCACCTCGTAGAACTAAAATTCTGTCACGCCTCCATTTGGAGCAAGGGCAATGCCAACAACTTCAACCTGGTGCAGATAAAATCCGCAATCTCTAACATCCTGCAATCACAAAGACTTCAGACCAGGTAACGAAACCGCGGAAGCCCGGATAATGGTTTACCCTGGATTAAATCACGGAAGTGGGAAAAATCTTCCGAAGCGATAGGAAAATTTTTTATGAAGAAAGAAACATAAATTTTGCAGGGTGTACTGGAGGTACTTCTCTTAAGAGATTAAGGGCTCTGAAGTGTCCGTTATTGTGCCGGGACTGATGACTCGATAATACACGGCAGAGCTGTTCTCACTTAAAACTCAACTTAGGGTCGGAGACCCGCCTCTGGCGGCTAAAAACCGACAAATCACAGCACGAAAATTAAGATACGCAAAAACGTTACATGTCTTAAAGTAAGTATTCTAAGGCAGCGAAGCCGCAACCAAAAGGTTTGGACGAGTTATTCGTTATACGTTATTTGTTATTCGTTTACGTGAAAATAGCTGTCCCGCCAGAAGCGGATCTTCGACCTGGTTTTTCCTCCCTGTTTCGGGAACGCGGGATCCCTACCTTTTCCTGAATTCAAGCTGCAAGGGACAAGGGGAAAAGGGTGGAATGAAAAAATACTCAACCCTTTCAACCTTCTCAACCTCTTCAACAGATCATTATTCAGAAGCCCCACGATCCGCTTTTCTCCGCTCAAATGGACTTCTTCTTCTTTTCATCGTCTTCGAGCATCGGACTACTTGGATTAAGATCGAAAATAAGACACGCAAAAACGTTACATGTCTTAAAGTAAGTATTCTATATCACCTGTTTAGTGCGTGGGATTCTTCGTATGCCTTCAACCACGGGCGAGGTGTCGTTCGTCTTACAGCGTCTTTTACGCCATCCCTGAAACCGACATAATAGTGATATGGTTTTCCTAGCTTTTTCTGTTCCTCCCACACCTCCTTGTAAAATTCTTTGGTAGTAAGATTGGGATTGGTTTTCTTCTTCGCCAGAAAACCGTAGTAACCGGCTCGGTATCCTTCCATGTAACTTTCGGTTCTGTACGCATATGCAGAGGAAACCAAAACCAGGGCCATCACCAGAATGGTCACGACACCAATTATTTTTCCGGGTTTTCCTTTTTTCATAATTTCACCTCTCAGCACGGTATTGATGTTTAACTGCCAGGCGTTTTCTGTTATTAAAACACCTGGAAATCATCTTATCAATACCAACAATCTGGTCATCATAAAGGAAAGGTTTCAGTGTGGCATGAGGAAAGCCAGGCGAATAATGTTTCTGGGAACCGGTTCGGATGTAGGTAAAAGCGTGATTACTGCCGCCTTTTGCAGAATATTTGCCATGGACGGCTATAAGGTTGCCCCGTTTAAGGCTCAAAACATGGCTTTGAACTCTTACATTACGCCCGATGGCGGAGAAATGGGGCGAGCCCAGGTAGTGCAGGCGGAAGCTGCCGGAATAGAACCACACGTGGATATGAACCCGATACTTCTCAAGCCGGCCTCCCGGGTAGGATCCCAGGTTATCGTTCACGGCAGGGTCATTGGCAACATGGATGCAAGAACTTACTACAAGTTTAAGAAAAAGCTTCTTCCGGCCGTCAGAGAAAGCTATGAACGGTTGGCATCCAGGTACGACATCATCGTCCTGGAAGGAGCAGGCAGCGCAGTGGAACTAAACCTTAAAGAACATGACCTGGTTAACATGGCAATGGCCAGGATGGCAGACGCTCCGGTTATCCTGATAGGTGACATAGACAGGGGAGGAATTTTCGCATCGATTATCGGCTCGATGGTTCTTTTTACCGAAGAAGAAAGAGAGCGGGTGAAGGGTTTTTTGATCAACAAGTTCAGAGGAGACCCCGAGCTGTTCGAAGACGGGATCAAAATCATGGAAGAAAAAACAGGAAAAGAAGTACTGGGTGTCATCCCTTATTTTGATCATTTTTCGATACCCGAAGAAGACAGCGTCGCGCTTCAAAAACGCATGGGGGAAAAAGGAGTAATGCCTGACGAAAAGACCATCCCGGAGATGTCAAGGAAACAACCTCCAGTTAAAATTGGCGTCTTGAGATTGCCCTACATCTCGAACTACACGGACTTTGATTCTCTTGAACATGAACCCGGGGTTGAACTGGTTTACTTTAATAACAGCCATGACCTGGCTTTTTTTGATTGCGTGATTATCCCCGGCAGTAAAACCACCATCCATGATCTCGAGTTCCTCTTCAACTCGGGAATTGCCACCGGGCTTCGTAAGTTTGCGGAAAAAGGGAAAACCCTCATCGGCATCTGCGGGGGATACCAGATGCTGGGGCTGCTGGTGAAAGACCCGATGCGAGTCGAGAGCAGCATCGGTGAACGTAAAGGCCTGGGGCTCCTTCCGGTGGTGACAACACTCTCTTCCGAGAAGGTAACATCAAGGGTTGAAGCAAGAACAACTGTCAGGGACTGGCTGGTAAAAGAAGATGAAATGCTTACAGGTTACGAAATACACATGGGCGAAACCATTATTAAGAAGGGAGGATGCCCTCTTCTAAGGATCGTTTCCAGAAACGGGAAACCGGAAGACGCACCAGACGGTTGCATATCCCGTGAGCTTTCGGTGTGGGGTACGTATCTCCATGGAATCTTTGATAATGACAACCTGCGGCAAAATCTGATAAAGGAATTGAAACGAAAAAAAGGTATAAAGGACGATTATTTTTCAGGCCTATCTTTCAAGCGGTGGAAAGAAACGCAATATGATATGCTTGCCAGGCATGTTAGAGAGCACGTGGACATGGAAAAAATATACAGGATACTCGGAATCTGACGAATGGCTCCCGTAGAATACATTGGCGGCTACCTACTTGACCTTCTTATCGGGGATCCTCGCTTCTTCCCCCATCCGGTGAAAGCCATCGGCAGACTTATCGACTGGCTGGTCAGGAGATTTGAAAGGGAGCCCGGCGATCGCTCCTTTCTCCTTCTTGCCGGAGCGGTAATATGGTTGACCACCGTGGCGGCAACCGGTTTTGCCGTGGCCTTGATCCTCGAACTGGCGGCATCAGCAGGAAAAACATGCAT
>JALXAI010000529.1 GCA_026992215.1 Desulfobacterales bacterium
CAAGTGCTCTATCACGGCTCCTTGTAATAGTAGAGAGATATCCGGACCTCAAAGCGAACGAAAACTTCCTGCGGTTGCAGGACGAACTGGCAGGAACGGAAAACAGGCTGGCTGTGGAAAGAAGGCGTTACAACGAGGCCGTAAGGCGGTACAATACTGCGCTGCGAAGCTTTCCCACCAACATCATAGCGAGGTTTTTCGGGTTTAAAAAGGCCACGTTTTTTAAGGCTCCCGAATCGGCAAAACAACTACCGAAAGTCAAATTTTAAAAAACACCGCACGCCGGATCCCGCACGGCAATTTAAAACGGCGTATGGAATACCCGATGATCGACAATTATTGGAAAGGCTTTAGGTGCTTTCTGGAATAACGATGCAATTCTAAGAATTCCAGGGGGTTCCGGCAATATTAGCATCCATGGCCTGGTACCTGGAAACCAAACAAAATGTGAAAATTCTTATGGCAACAAAACCCTCTGCCACTGCCATCTTTACATAATCCCTCCTGAAACAAATGGCGTGATAACCCGGGGGAGGATTATTTATTGAAGTCTCCGGATTATAGCTCTGATCCTTCAGGTGGCCCTGTTAACGGGAAAAACCAGGTTAGCAACGCACCGGTTGCTGCTACCGTTGCACCGAAGTAAAAAATCCACGGGAGCGAGAATTGATCCGCAAGCCATCCGGATAACATTGACCCGCTTATGAAGCCGGCATCAAAAACCCCCGTAAAAACGGTCATAAGAGCCGGTATTTCTTCCTGGGTAGCCTGCTCTACTGCCAATACGTTCAGCAACGGGTACAACAGCCCCATCCCCGCGCCATAGAGTAAGGTGCAGCCAATAAAGGTAAATGCTCCTTTAATCCCGGGCACCAGCGCTAATCCCAGGGCGAAGATTATAAAAGAAAAAATGGTAAATTTTTTCTTGTCATATTTGTCAATAGTCCTGGCTACAAACAGCCTGCAAAAAATGGCAATCGTGGCGGCAATACCCAGAAAGCGGCCGGAAGATACCTTTAAAAGCTCCGCCATGAGAGCAATGAAATTCAGCACCGTCGCCTGTCCCTGGACGAAAAAAACGGTTATTACCAGTACGGCAAGGAACGATTTCTTTTTCAACACCGATTTGAAATTGTTCCTGGAAACGCTCTGGTCAATAACCACTTCGCCGGGCATGAAAAAACAGCTTAAGACAAAACCGCAAAGAGCAAAAGTCCCTTCCACCTTGAAGAGAAGTGAAAAGCCTATCCATCTTATGAAGTATTCTCCCATCAGGGGCATGGTGGCAATGGCAAACAGGATCACCGCGCCCACAAATCCGAAGGCCTCCCCTCGCCGGCTGGCAGGAATCCTCCACGATATGCCGGTGAACGAAGACGCTATAAACGCTGAAAATCCAATTCCGTGTGAAATCCTGACAAGGTACAGAAAAAGATTTATCCGCGTGGCGACCATGTAGAGGAAACCGGCAACACAGATGATCAGTACCCCTCCGATCAAAACCTTCTTTTCGCCGAATTTTTCCACCAGCCAGCCCATGAGAGGGCGGGAAAGCACAGTTCCGGCGGGGAAAAGTCCCATGACAATTCCTATTTTTGTTTTGCTCGCGCCTTCCGCTTCGAGAAAGAGAGGGTAAAGATAAAAGAAGGCTATATGGGAGAAAACAAAAAAGAAGAGCAAATTATAGAAAAAAAACGTTCGATCAAAAAGGGTTTCCCGGATGGCTGCTATGGATTTATGATCCGATTTTTGCCCGATCCCGCGATCTGAAAAACCGTTATCCCTTTTCTTGTATGAAGCGCACACTTGCCCGTGATTATTCCTTATCGTTGGTAAAACTTACCCTGGTACAATTCGTGTTTCCGCATGTACTCGTGTATCATGTTTATATTTTTTCTTTTTTCGAGTGACCACGTGGGTGCCACCAGTTCGTCCCTGTGAGGGTCTCCTGTTATTCTTTGAATAACCACGTGAGGTGGCAGGTGAGCAATAAATTCACCCACCAGCCTGACATACGTTTCTCTGTCAAGGCACCTGTATGCACCATTTCTGTACATTTCATGTAATCTTGTGCCCCTTATAACGTAGAGAAGATGAATTTTTACCCCCTGGATATCAAGTCCAGCAAGAAATTTCGCCGTATTTATCATGTCTTCGGGAGTTTCTCCGGGGAGCCCGAGGATCACGTGCACGCATATCGGGATCCTTTTTTCCCTGGTTCTTTCAACCGCGCTAACAAAGTCTTCAACGGTGTGTCCGCGGTTGATAATTTTAAGGGTTTCGTTTTTCGCGGACTGAAGACCGTATTCAACCCATATGAGATACTTTTCCTGGTATTCGGCCAGAAGGGCAAGTATTTCGTCGGATACGCAGTCAGGGCGCGTGCCTATGCACAAACCCACCACGTCTGTCACGCTCAATGCTTCTTCGTAAAGCTTTTTCAGTTTTTCAAAAGGGGCGTACGTGTTTGAAAACGACTGAAAGTATCCCAGGAACTTCCTGGCCTTGTACCTCTTGCCAAGCACTTTCTTGCCCTGTTCAAGCTGTTCACTGATGGTGAAACTTTTTCCAAGTCCGGTACCCGACCCCCTGGGGTTGCAATATATGCATCCTCCCCGCCCCACGGTTCCGTCCCTGTTTGGACACGTCAACCCGGCATCTAGGGTAATCTTTTGTACCCTGCAACCAAACCGATCCCTGAGATACGTGTTGAAATCCCTGTATGGTTTTTCGTAAACAGTCATTGTTTTTCAACCCAACATAGCGTTATTCTGGCGATCTTGCTAAATATATCAGAATTGTTATCATGTTACAAAAAACGAGAAAACAAAACGTGGCATTTTAACGGAAACATGGAAATGACAAAGATCTACGATGTAATAGTGGTCGGGGCCGGTCATGCGGGTTGTGAAGCGGCTCTTGCTGCCGCTCGCATGGGATGCGACACTCTTGTGCTTTCCATCTACCTGGATACGGTTGCCCACATGCCGTGTTCTCCTTCCATCGGCGGCCTCGGCAAGGGACATCTCGTGAAAGAAATTGATGCGCTTGGCGGAGAGATGGCCAGGATTACGGACAAAACCGCCATTCAGTTCCGCACTCTGAATACCAAAAAGGGACCGGCGGTACAGGGCACAAGAACTCAGAACGACAAAGTCAGGTATCGTACCCTGATGAAGCACGTTCTTGAAAAACAGCAACACCTGGAGCTGAAGCAGGCACTGGTAGAAAAACTAATCGTTGAAGACGGAAAAGTTGTCGGCGTGGTAGACGACCTCGGGGTTGCTTTTCTAGGCAAAACGGTAATTCTCACCACGGGCACGTT
>JALXAI010000530.1 GCA_026992215.1 Desulfobacterales bacterium
ACGGGAGGCATGGGCTCTTATTCTCCGCATCCGTGGCTTACCGAAGAAATGAGCCAGAAGATCATGGATGTGGTGGTTCGTCCGCTGATCGAGGGCTTCAGGGAGAAAGAGGGTATACCGTACAAGGGGATACTGTATGCGGGGCTTATGATGGTGGAAGAAGGAGGTGAAATAAACCCGTATGTTCTAGAAATAAATATACGGATGGGAGACCCTGAGGCTCAGGTTATATTGCCAAGGCTCAAAACGGATATTGTGGATATATCCGAAGCCATAATAGAAGGGAGGTTAAACGAGATCAAGCTCGAGTGGGATCCCGACTATCGCTTGTGTCTTATAGCCGTCAGCGGAAGGCTCAAGGGTAAAAAAGGTTGGTATAAGGGTTATCCGCAAAGATATAAAATTGGTGAACCGATTACCGGCCTTGAGAATATCGACAGGAGTTGCCTTGTCTTTCATTCGGGAACCGGTCCCGGTAAAGATGGTGGACTTGTTACCACCGGCGGCAGGGTGTTGTGTATTGTGAGCCGTGGTAAGACCCTTGCGGAAGCCAGGGAGATAGCTTATCGGGAAATGGGAAAGGTTCATTTTAAGGGAATACGTTACAGAAGTGACATCGGGAAAGAGTAACAGGGGGCTGAAACAAATGAAATCCAAAGTAGCCGTGGTAATGGGTAGCGACTCGGACCTGGATATCATGCTGGAAGCCGTGAAGGTGCTGAAAGATTTTGATATTGATTGGGAAATTGTTGTATCTTCCGCCCATCGTTCTCCGGAACGAACGTCACAATTTGCCAGAACTGCCCGGAAGAAAGGGTTTGAAGTCATCATTGCGGGGGCGGGAGCTGCGGCACACCTGGCGGGGGTCATGGCGGCGGAGACCACGTTGCCGGTGATCGGAGTCCCCATCCCGTCGTCTGCCCTGAAAGGTATTGACGCGCTCCTTTCAACCGTTCAAATGCCCGCGGGAATCCCCGTGGCTACCATGGCTCTTGGAAAAGCAGGAGCCAGAAACGCAGCTCTTTTTGCCGTGGAGATATTGGCCGTCGGAAACGAGGATCTGAGGGACAGGCTTAAGGAATATAGGAAAAAGCTGGCCGACGGCGTTGAGGAAAAAGATAGCCGGGTCAAGAAAAAAGCCCTTGATATGCTTGGATGATGTGAAGTGGATAAGGGTTGGTGCTGAAGAGCACGAGGAAAACGTCCTAAGAGAGGCCGTGGAATGCCTCCGCAAAGGAGGCCTCATTGTTTATCCCACCGAAACTTTCTACGGCCTGGGTGCCATGGCTCTTAACGAAAACGCGGTGGAGCGGGTATTTCGCCTGAAGAAAAGGCCACCGGAAAAACAACTTACCGTTCTTATTTCCGACCTTGAAATGCTGAAAAAATACGCCGCGGAAATTCCGCCAGCGGCCGGCCTTCTCGCAGATAGGTTCTGGCCCGGTTCCTTGACCGTGATTATTGAGGCTAAGGAAGTGCTTTTAAGATCCCTGAAGGCCTCTACGTGCAAAGTTGGTTTTCGGGTATCCAGTGATCCGGTGGCTTTGAATCTCACCAGGCTGCTCGATGCGCCTATAACGGCAACAAGTGCGAATTTTTCCGGTTTCCCTCCCGTGACCGATCCCCATGAACTTCCAGCCGACTTTCTATCGGGAGTTGACATGGTTCTGGACGCCGGCAAGGTTCCGGGTGGTTTCCCTTCAACCATTGTTGACGTGGAAAAGGGCAGGGTGGTCATATTGCGGGAAGGTATACTTGCAAAAGAAATAAAAGCCTTTGCGGTTACCCTGCACTTGGAACCGGAAACTTCGGGCTGATATTAACCCTCAATTGCCAGTCTTATGATCTCAAGAATTGAAGCCGAATTTGATTAAGAGCCGGTATCCCGGGGCAATCAGAGGTCAGAGGAAGCTGCCCGAAGATTGCCCCGGCTACTGATACTTTTAAGAGTCTGTTAAACAGTGCTCCGGGTTTCTCTCGCCTTAAAGAATCCATTGTACCTAATTTCGTCGAATATGCCGTAAACACAGCTTAATTCATGGCTTAGCGCCGGAACACTTTTGTATCCACCCACTCGTTTTTCAGCAGGGTCCACCAATCCACTGCCAATCTTCGCAAAATGAATTCGTACGGTAACCAGCCATAGCCATTTTCCCCCCAGGAAGTACCCCAGGAATTGCGGATCAAAAAAGCGCCCTTTGTCTTATAACCGCATAAATTGTTTTTGATGGTCATATTATCATCGTAACCGACAGTCATAATGGCATGTCCCCCAAGAAACCGTTCTTTGGGACATGGATAAGGGATTTTGCCGCTGTTTCGAGCCTGACTTATGGAACTGAAAACGGTGAATCCGAACATGGACGGAATTCCGTACGAGAGCAAGCTCTTGATTCTCGTCAGGAGAATATCTGTTGGGGTGCCGGGAGGGTCCAGGCGAAAGTAGCGAATGGTCTGGTAGTTTTGCGCAAACGCGTAGCAAAAAGCGGGAGGTTCCTTGTCGTAGTCGACAATGTTGTACGGCCAGTACTCTTCGGGAGGAACCCCGAAGAGAACCATGGCCCCCATCGTGGTTCTGAGATATGCTCCGGTGTCGCCCGTCCAGTGAAGCAGGTTTCTTGTCACCTTGTACAGGAAGAGCCGTGACGCATCAGTGTGTTTGCCGAACGCTCTTCTTTCGTAATACTCTATCATTCCCACTCCTGCGTTCGCGGTGCAGGAACCAAGATGGCCCTGGTTTTCAACGGGAGGACACCATGGACGCAGGTCGACAGAAGTAGAAAGAGCTGCGGCGGAGTCATCACCCGCATTTATGCCAATTGTTTCAATCATGGGTTTGACTTCTTCGTGTTCCAGCGTGTAGTCCCTGAAATCAGGGTAATCACGCAACCATCCCATTCCGAGTTTTTCCATGACTTCACTCATTTTTTTACCCCTCCTTTCCCGTGCCGGGTGCTGATTTAAAACGTGCCGGATACCAATTAAAATTAATACCTTCTTTACCCTCATTGCCGGCATAATCGACAGCCGCGGCGGTTCTTACTTTTTTACTGCGAGAGCAAAGGCTCTCTTGTCGTGAGCGTCATACTTCAAGGCGGTGCCAGCCGTTCGTAGTCCTGAAGTAAACCCGAAAAATTTCAGCAGGTGTTGCGTCGCTGCATGATCCAGGCAAAAAACCAGCACTAAAGTCTTTCTTAAAATTTCCGTGGCCGTCCCCGGAGTACACCGGCTATAGCTGCTTTTACTTCAGGGTGATATGCAGGATACAGAGTATTTGCATCGCGCTTGAGCCCATGATTCGCTTTTCATAAGCAT
>JALXAI010000531.1 GCA_026992215.1 Desulfobacterales bacterium
TTTAATACTACCATCAAACAATGTCACGACGCCAATCTTTTTGCTTGACGATTGCCCTCCCCCTCTCAATAAACTATTTTAAAATCGGTGTATTTGCCTTCGCAGGGAACTTCTTCAACCACGACATTATCCACCCTGCTTGCCGGAGAGCCCCTGTGGCACCAGGCTATCATCCTCTCAACGCTATCTTTCTCACCTTCGAAAAATGCTTCCACCCTTCCGTCCGGCAAGTTTCTAACCCAGCCTTTAACATCGTGCTCAAAGGCTGCTTTCTGAGTATAAGCCCTGAAAAACACCCCCTGTACAATCCCTTCAATCAGAACTCTTACTGCCTTTCTTTCCATTATGCCCTCCCTCTTTCTACAAGCTGCATAAACTCATCTTCTGTGAGTATTCTAATACCAAGCTTTTGCGCTTTTTCAAATTTTGAGCCCGGGTTTTCTCCCACCACAACAAAATCCGTGTTCCGGCTTACCGAGCTGGCAACCTTGCCCCCCAGTGCCTTAACCACCCGGGATGCCTCACTCCTGGTCATGGACTTAAGAGCCCCCGTGAACACGAAGGTTTTTCCATCCAGAACCCCCTCTCTTTCCGATGCTCCCTCCTCAATGACTCTGACACCGAGTTCGAAAAGATCCCTGATCAGCTTGAGGTTTTCAGGGTTGCGAAAGTAATGGTAAATGCTATGAGCCACCTTATCTCCTATACCGGGAATAGCCGTGAGCTCTTCCGGAGAAGCACTCATTATTTTGTCCAGTGATCCGAAATGCTCGGCAAGGATATGAGCCATGTGTTCTCCCACGTGCCTTATTCCAAGAGCGTAAAGAAACCTCGCGAGCGACGGCTGCTTGCTTGATTCTATGGCATGAAGCAGGTTCGAAACAGACTTTCTTCCAAAGCCTTCCAGCCGTTCAAGGTCTTCTGCTTTCTCTTTCAACCTGTAGATATCAGAGATATCCTTTAAAAACCCTTTATCCACCAGCATGCTGACTATTTTTTCCCCGAGTCCTTCAATATCCATGGCTCCCTTGGAAGCAAAGTGAACGATGGAACCCTTTATCTGGGCAGGACACCTGACATTAAGACATCTATATATGGCTTCGTCAGGCAACTTGTATACCTTGCTTCCGCACACGGGGCATCTTTCAACCATCCTGAACGGCTTTTCCGTTCCCTTTCTCTTCTCTTTTACCACCCTTACGACTTCCGGAATTACATCTCCCGCTCGCTTAACTACCACGGTATCTCCTATCCTGATGTCCTTTCTTTCGATTTCATCCTGGTTGTGGAGCGTGGCTCTGCGTACCGTCACACCGCCAACATTTACCGGCTCCAGCACGGCAACCGGTGTTAATGCCCCGGTACGCCCTACCTGAACTTCTATGTCAATCAGCCTTGTTACTGCTTCCTCGGCAGGAAACTTGTAGGCAATTGCCCACCTTGGAGCCCTGGTTTTTTCCCCGAGAATTCTCTGCTTTTCAAGGTCGTTGACCTTCACAACCACCCCGTCTGTTTCGTAAGGGAGAGTTCCCCGTATTTCTTGAAAGTTTCTGCAATATTCCACAACTTCCACAATATTATCACACAACTTGATGCGGTCATTTATCCTCAACCCCCATCTTTTAAGGGTTTGAAGCACATCCCATTGTGTTTGAAAATTGTAACCTTCAACGAGCCCTACCCCGTAACAGAATATCTTGAGCGGCCTCGAAGCGGTAACGTTCGGATCCAGCTGGCGCAGAGAGCCGGCGGCAGCGTTTCTGGGATTGGCAAACGGGGGCTCCCCGTTTGCTTCTCTCTGCTTGTTCAAAGTTTCAAAATCCCTTATCTCCATGTAAACCTCACCCCGGACATCAATTCTGGAAGGAATCGGAGGGGCTTCGGGAGGCCCGAATAGAGAAAGGGGCACTGATTTGATAGTTTTCAGGTTCAAAGTAACGTCTTCGCCGGTATAACCATCACCTCTTGTAGCACCTCTGACAAAGGTTCCGTTCTCATACACGAGCTCCACCGCAAGTCCGTCAATCTTGGGCTCGGCAACGTAATCCACATCATCCACACCTAAAAGCCTGCTGATGCGGTTCTTAAATTCCATTAGCTCAGACTCTTTCATTGCATTCTCGAGACTCAGCATGGGAACGGCGTGCGACACGGTTTCAAATTTATCAAGCGGTTTAAAGCCGACCCGCTGGGTGGGAGAATCAGGAGTGACAAATTCCGGGTATTTTTCCTCCAGCTTCTTCAGTTCGCGGAACAAGGCATCATAGGCCTCATCGCTAATCTCAGGACTATCGAGAACGTAATAGCGATAGTTGTGGTAATTGATCAACCTTCGCAATTCCTGGATTCGCCTGTAAGCTTCTCTTTTCTCCACCACGTCTCCTCGTTAGTCAACCTCTATCCCTTACTGCGGACTCAATGTCTGAAGGGGTTAAAAACCCCAGTGAGCCCTAGCAGCGGCAAGTAACCCGAAAGCACCCGTTAGCATCATGTCCCCGTAAGGAGCAACAAAATCGTAGCCCAGAGGCTTTGCAAGATTTCTCCGGGGTCCCGTTACCGCAACATAATCCACTCCGGCAAAAGAACCGGGAGAAAAATCTTCCCTGTAGACACAACCATGCCCGCCGTCGTCAAAGATCTCTCTGTTGCTCAAACTACCAGCCTTGAAACGCTCCACGTGGTCCTTCAATTTCCCGGGACTCAGCAAACCGGTATGATGTTCATAGATACCCGACACCTTGTCTCCCCTGACCAGTGCTGCAACTGTATGGAAGTTCCCGATATTCAATATAATCAAGCCATCCTCCTGCCTTAACGACACTTTTTCATCGCAAAGAGCCCCCAGTATTGCCGCCGCACCGGTATCCATGACAATTGATTTATCGAGGAGTTCTTTTACAGCTTGCATCCTTGTCATAAAGCCCGGAGGCTCAGAATCCCATAAATCCCGGATCCTTCCCCCCCGCCCCAGGTAATTTTTCCAGTACGAGAATCTGAATTCGCGGTTACTCTTTTCAGGTGAAAACCCATGATCCTGCACCGCCACTGCGAAATGTTCAGGCAGGGCCACTCCGAACAGTGAAAGAGCCGCCTCGAGGGATCTTGTATCGACATCTGCCATCTGTACTTTGAAAACATCCTCAGGAAGTTCCGAAACAATCTTTATTCCCATTTGTTCTACAATATCCAGGTTATCGTTAATGGTGAGAGCCGGTTTTTTCGTGGCATATACAGGATAGCCTTTTTCCAGATGATCCCTTATGGCCCTGGCACACGCCCCTCCTCCCATCGTGGTTCCGCCCAGG
>JALXAI010000532.1 GCA_026992215.1 Desulfobacterales bacterium
CTGTATGTTAATAAAAACCTGGGGTGTCCCGCACCGACCGCGGAAGCGATCAGTGTAACTCCTTCTTTTTTCTTCAGGTAATTTTCGATCAGGGCTACCTCTTTTTCGGTTTCCCTTATGTGGATACCTTCCCTGAAATTGCATTCCACGATGAACTGAGGCCTGGTGGATGCCGGAAAAAAGAGTTGCTTCACGAATTTAAAGCCGTAAAGAGACAGCAGAAACATTACAACGACTACCCCGATGGTAACCCATCTTGCCCTTATCGCGCCACTCAGGAGCTTCCTGTAGACCTGGTAGAACTTTCCCGCGTACGGATCTCCTTCGTCCTCACCGCTTCTCTCCCGATCCTTCTTGCTCAGCACGAACTTCATGGTCATCAAAGGAGTGGTGGTAACTGCAGTTAACCATGACAGCGAAAGGGAGATCAGGATTACGTAGTAAAGCGACTGACAGTATTCCCCGGTAGAATTCGTCATGCCGCCAATGGAAGCAAACGCCATGATGGCTACGGCAGTGGCACCAAGCAGGGGTATTGCGTTCTGCGAGACAACCTCTTTTGCGGCTTGAAGACCATCTATCCCCTGCTTCATCTTAACTTTCATGCCATCGACCACCACGATGGCATTATCCACTAGCATACCCAGCGCGATGATCAGGGCACCTAGGGAAATCCGCTGCAGGATAATCCCGTAGTACTTCATTACCACGAAGCTGGCGGCGATGGTCAAAAGAAGGATAAAACCGATTATTGCCCCCGGCCTGATTCCCATGAAAATGGCCAGAACCACTATAACTATGGCGACGGCTTCCAGTAAGTTCACCACGAAGCCATTAACAGCCTTTGTTACAGCCTTCGACTGCATTGATATCTCAACAAGCTTCATCCCCACGGGGATCTCACCCTGGAGCTCGTCAAGGCGCTTCAGTACCGCGTTCCCCATGGTAACAGCGTTCCCCCCCATAACTGTGGATATGGCTATGCCGACGGCAGGTTTACCATTTACTCGCAGTATCTGGGAGGGCGGTTCCACGTATCCCCTCCGGATCTTTGCCACATCCCGCAGGTAAATCAGTTTCCCCTTCCTGGATGCAATAAACAGGTTCCCAAAATCCTTTTCCGACTTGAATTCGCCGGTTGGCTTAAACGCCAGGTACTGGGTACCAAACTTTATACTCCCCGCTTCTACCGGGAGATTCTTGGCTTTCAGGGCATCGAATATCTGTTGCTTTGTTATACCCAGTGCGGCCGTTTTATCCCTGGAAATTTCAACGTAAATCGCTTCGGGCAAAACCCCGAAAAGAACTATCTTTTTCACGTCCTTGGCTACCAGCAATTCCCTCTGGAGCAGTTCGGCCACTTCCTTTAACTCGGCGTAACTGTAGCCATCGCCTACCAGCCCGAAGTAAACACCGTAAACGTCGCCGAAGTCATCGTTGATCATTATGGGACCGGCTCCAGGCGGCAAATTCCTGGCATTATCGGCCATCCTTCTACGCAGTTCATCCCATACCTGGGGAAGCTGCTCTTTCCTGTACTGATCTTTGATAATCACGTGCACCAGAGACATACCCCTGGACGAATACGACTCCACACGATCCAGCTGTCCCATCTCCTGGGCGGCCTTCTCAATGACCTCGGTGACCTCTTCCTGCACCTCTCTAGGAGATGCTCCCGGATAAGGAGTCAGTATAACCGCTTCCTTGATAGCAAATTCCGGGTCTTCCAGCCGGGAAAGTCCCTGGTACGAAAAGTAACCCAGTACAAGCATCACCACGGTGAGAGTCCAGGTAATTACACTTTTCTTGATGGCAAGCTCGGCTATATTCATGGTTCTATAATCCCTCTCTCTGCTTTTCCCAGGGTCTTACCTTCATCCCTTCTTTAAGGCTTCTCACACCGGCAATAACGATTATCTCCCGGGGCTTGAGTCCTTCCACTATGCGAATGCTGCCGGAATCCTTCAATATACCCACCTTGACGAACCTTTTGTGGACAACTCCGGCGGTAGAATCGAAAACCCACACGTAAGGCCTGTCCTTCGGTGCGTCGAGAACCGCGTTGGCCGGAACGATGATATCCGGTCCCTTTACCTTCGTGGACTTGCTGTATACCGCTGTCACAGTGGCTGTCATTCCGGGGAATATGTTGGCTTCTTCTGGCTGATCCATCACAAATACAATTTGGTAGGTCTGGGTTGCAGGGTCAGCCTCCGTGGAGTATTCCTTTAGCTGCAGCGGAAATTCTTTTCCCGGAATGGCTTCAAATCTTGCGGTTACTTTCCTGGCACTGTTTTCCCGCACAGCAGCCATGATCAGCTCGGGCACATCTACAATAACTTCTATCCTGGATATATCCTGAAGGTCGGCAATTGGTTCCCTGGCTCTCACTTCATAGTAATTTTCCACGTACCTTTTCGAGATAACCCCGTCAAAGGGTGCGGTCAGCGTGGTATCACAAAGGGCGTTCAACGCTTCCTGAAGCTTCCCCTTAGCGACATCCCTCAGGGCCAGGTACCTGTCAAAATCCGCCCTGGATACCTGCCTTTTTGCGTAGAGTTCCTTGTATCTGCGAAATTGTTGTTCTGCTTCCCGGTACCTTGCTCGCGCCACCTTGACCGCATTGAGGAAATCCCTTTTATCAAGCTGTGCAACCAGGTCTCCTTTCTTTACATGCTGTCCCTCCTCCACGGGAAGCTTAACCAATCTACCCGGGACCTTGAACGAAAGAACAACCCGCCTCGACGCTCTCACAGTGCCCGGGAATCCATGACTGAAAAGCTCACTGGTATCCTTGATGGTCATTATCTTCACCGGGCGAACCACTTCGGCCTTTTTTTCCGGTTCTTTCTTGCCGCATCCGGTGAACAGGAACACCGAAAGTACAAGGATTACCGTGCATAAAATACGGCTTAACAGATAAATGGGTTTCTTTAATTCAAATAACGGCTCCATTTTACCCCCTGTATATGTTGATTTTATTTTTGTAATTTCACATTTTCCCAAGGCAGGTCCCGCACCAAACAATTATCTACTCTCCGCCACCGGACAGACCCATCGTAGAGACTCAGCGCTTTTTTACAGGGAAACAAAAGAGGCAAGAGGATAAATACACCCATCACGGTCTTCAAACCAACTTGCTGCAAAACTTCCCTCTATTGACGCAATAGTATCCCCCGCAAGCGTAACTGCACTAATACCCGGGAATTGCCGTAGGATATTTGATTCTTATAACTTTGTCAATATTACATTATTGTAAAACTTACTTTTTAACTTGACAGGCGTCTGCGAA
>JALXAI010000533.1 GCA_026992215.1 Desulfobacterales bacterium
TCATTGAGCCATCCACTCAGGTTGGAATATGGATTAATGGTAAATGACTCGCTTGTCCTCTCCTGCATGAAGACGGAAGGCATCCACGCTGTAGCTTCTGCTGACAAGGCTTTTAGACGACTTGGAAACATCGAGCTATTCGAACCCGGGGATTTGGAGATTTAGTTATACGTTATTAGTCATTGGTTGTATGTTATTCGTTGTACGAGTTATTAGATCATTTTATTACCGGGTTTGACGATGGACTGTTTTCAGGAAAAGATGTCGGTGAGGGACGGCAATTGTTAGAAAAAGCTATCGCCCTTTGTAACGGATACATAGCTTACCTCAGAAAAGCTAAAAATGCCTGTAGGAATAACGAGTAACGACATTGGGATTGCGAATTGCGGATTGAGGATTGCAAATAACGATCAACAAATAACGAATAACGTATAACTAATAACTAGTAACTAGTAACGAATAACGAAATCGCTAATTGACGCGGGGTCTTGATTTTCTCATCTTTCCAACTATAATTTATGCATGATTAAAAATCGCAGGGTTACAAAATATATTCCTAGAAAACTGGAAGGAAAGATCCAGAGGTTTATGGATTCTCCTGAAATCCTCGCCATCCTTGGTGCCAGGCAGGTTGGAAAAACAACCCTCATGCAACACGTCTATGAAGGACTACCGGGAAATAAAGTTTTCCTGGACTTTGAAGATCAGGAGATGCGCCTCCTTTTTGATGAGGACGCCGAAGCGTTCGCGCAGCTATATGTGAAGAACAACGATTTTGTTTTCATAGATGAATTTCAATATAGTACTAAGGGCGGGGAAATACTTAAGTTCCTGTTCGACAGGTACAAAACTAAATTCGTGATTTCAGGCTCCTCCAGCATGGACATAACACTTCGCGCCATATCTGCTCTCGTTGGAAGAGTTTTTATCATGGAATTGTATCCACTTTCGTTTGACGAATTTTTGAACCATAGAGACCCCGAGATGTTCTCTATTTTGAAAGATAAATCGGAAAGAATGAAAACTCTTCATGTCTCTTTGCACGAGCGATTATTAACATACCTTGAGGAGTTTACCATCTGGGGTGGATACCCACGAGTTGTCCTCTCGAAGTCCGAAGAAGAAAAACAGGAGGTATTGAAGAACATCTTTACAACTTATCTTCTTAAGGATATCCGTGGCTTCTTCCGTCTTTCCACAGAGTCGAGTATTCAGAAACTGGTTCGGATGTTAGCCCTGCAGGTAGGAAACCTTATCCAATATAATGATCTTTCCGCCGGGGCGCAGCTTTCGTACCCAGCTCTTAAAAAGCACCTTGCAATACTCGAAGAGACATACATCATAAAACTGTTAAAGCCATTTTACACTAATAAACGTGTTGAGATTACAAAGAATCCCAAAGTCTATTTTATAGACCCGGGGATGCGAAATTATGTCTGCAGGGACTTTAGGCAGTGGAAGCTTAGAAATGATCTGGGCGCTCTGGTTGAAAACTACGTGTGTAACGAACTTTGCAAGATGGGTTTAGAGATAAACTTTTGGAGAACCAAATCAAAGGCAGAAGTGGACTTTATCATAGCTGGACCCCTGGCACCGATCCCCGTAGAAGTAAAAGCGAGCACGAGCACCCGGGCAGGCAAGTCCCTTATCAGCTTTTTAAAGAAGTACAAGCAGGACAATGGTTACGTTTTATATGAGGGACAAAGTGCTACCAGGACCTATTCAGGGTTCGCAATTAACTTCGTGCCTCTTTATGCGGTGAACTTTCTGGGCCTGGGGAATTAGGGAATTGCCGGATTGGGGGAGTAGTTATTAGTAGTTATTTGTTATTCGTTATTCGTTATTAGTCAATTGTCATAGGTTATTCGTTGGGAGGTAGGAGGGACGGAGGAAAATATGGGCGGCAATGGGGCCATAAGGAGTTTTGAGTTTGCCGACAGGCACGAGGATCGCTGTACGAATTGTTGGATCACATGATCGCTGGTAATGATGAGGGTTTGTTTTAGGAAAAAAAGGAATTGCGGATTGCGGATTCAGGGATTGCGGATTGCGGATTGCGGATTGCGAATTGCGAATTGCGGATTGCGGATTTAGGGATTGCGGATAATCTACGTGATTATTTCATGTGTTCCTATTGCCCGGAAGATCACGGTATCTCCAGAAAATTGGAAGGTAAAGCGGTACTTCATGGTTATACTTGCCTCCCATCTGTCTCTTGTCCCCTGGATTCGCTTTACACGCAGTGAGGGGTGCGACATGTCCCGCAGGAATAGTTCGAGTTTCTTATCGAATGCCTTCTGGATCTCCTTTGGGAGGCGACTGTACTGCTTCTTGAAACTCTTGGTGAACCGATAAGCTGTTACTCTTTTAGCCATTTGAGACCTTGTTCTGCAGAGTCAAACTCAGGAGAAAGTTCACCGCTCTTGATGTCTCTGTCTGCTTCAGATTCAAGCTGCTGCCATTCTTTAGTCCAGTACCATCCTTGAGAAGGGTCAATGAGTTTTCTCGGTTTTAGAACGATATGGCCGTTTTCAATTTCTACTTCGACATAGTCGCCGGTCTCTATCCCCAATGCACTCATGATTTTTTTAGGTATTCGGATTTGACCTTGTGTGCTGATTTTCATGATCCTTCCCATGGGGAATACCTCCGAGTAAGTAATTAAGAAATTAAGCATTTTTATAAATTTACTTTTTTTAGTTGCTTAGGTCAAGGGAATTTAGGAATTGCGGATTGAGGAATTGCGAATTGCGGATTATGGGGTTGCGGATTATGGGATTGAGGGATTATGAAATATAGGAAGTTTGAGGATCTACCGGTGTGGCAGGGCGCCCGAGAGCTATGTAGGCAAGTTTTTGCATTGCTGAATGCAACCCCACTTGGGAAAGACTTCGCATTGCGGGATCAGATATGGCGAGCGGCAGGCTCTGTTATGGACAATATCGCGGAGGGATTCGATGACGGGTCGCCACGAGAATTTGCCAAGTTTCTTGGCTACTCCCAAAGATCATGCAGTGAAGTCCAATCGCAGCTATACAGGGCTTTAGATTGCGGCTACATAAATCAAGAACAGTTTGATTCAGTATTCAACATGGCTGGTAATTGTCGAAAGCAAATTAAGGGGTTTCGAAAGTACTTACGGGATTATGGGAAGGGGGTTTAGGGATTGGGAATTGCGGATTGGGAATTTAGGGATTGCGAATTGCGGATTGCGGATTGCGGATTCCGGATTGCGGATTGCGGATTTAGGAATTGCGGATTATTGGATTGAGGGATTTTGGGTGACGAATTTGGGGAATTTTTTCTGCAACTTTTTGTCGAAGCTGAAAAGGCTGCGGGCACGGTGATTGATGGCTTGCATGACGATCACGAGGTCAGCAAAATCCCCGCCCTTGCCGTACTTCTGAATAGCGCCTGATACTACATCAGGATCCGAAAAAACGAATACTTCTGTCCGGACCAGCTTTTTCAGGAATTGATGGATTTCCTCCCGACTGCACTCGTAAATGGATTGAAACACCCATACGGTCTCAATCAATACCTCAGTGAGGATGAAAATGGGTTCCCCTGTTTTCTCAGCTTTCTCTACGAGCCGCCTTACTTCCAGCGCTTGCTTTTTGTCATCCTCAACGATCAACCTTACGAGCGCGTTCGTGTCGAGGGCAATCATCTCATAGCCCTTTCTGCTCTCTTTTTCCGAATAACATCCTTCATATCATCCACGGACACGGGTTTTTCTTTCTTTCTGTGGCTCAACATACCGAACAGCTCAGAGACGGGAACCGGCTTGGTCGTGATTAAGACTTTGCCGTCTTCCAGGGGGATGAACACGATTTTATCCGATGCTCCAACGCGAAGAAACTCTCTTATCTTTTTGGGAATGGTGACCTGCCCCTTCGAGGATACTGTACCGGTAATCATTTTAGCCCTCCCCTGCCAATGTGTTCGAAACAGGCATCATTTTTCTTTACTATTTGGTAAGAATAACACGCGGCCACTCTTTGTCAAGGAGTAGCGTTATGGGATTGGGGGGTCGCTATTAGTTATTCGTTGTACGTTATTCCTTGGTCAGTAGGAGGGACAGGGGAAAATATGAGTGGAAACGGGGCTATGTTTTCAAAGCCCTCTGCATGAATCATCTCCTTGAGGCAATTATGCCACAACCTTCTGAGAATGTAATACTAAATACGGTGACCGTAGCAACTACTGGAAACTTATCCATATGTCGTTTGACGTGAAATGGGTAACTAGCTTAAAAGAGACAAGAGGAATAGGATTATTTAACCGCAGACAAACACAGACATCTTTCCTCGTGCGACTCTGCCCGAGCAAAGAAATCTATCGCTTTGCGATAACAACCTTGTCCCTCTTCTGAGGATTAATAAATCCTCAGAATCTGCGACCAGGAATAATTAATCTACCAAACCACGGAAATAACTGAGAGGTTTCTTGCTTTGCACGAAGTGCAGGGCATCAGCCGGCGGACATGTCGTCCGCCGACGGGTCTGCGTAGGTCTGCGTAGGTCTGCGGTTAATAAAAAAGCGGTTTTGGACCTGAAGATGCTTATGTCCTGTTTTGCTTTAGTTCAGGTTTCCTCACGAAAGTCACTCACCTTAATTTGTAAACAGGTAACGAATTAAGAATAACTTTTCCCGGGAAATTCATGTACCTCGTACTCACAAGCCTTTTTTTCTCGCTCTTTATAACCATATCCCTTGTGCCGCTGTGCGGCAGGCTTTCTTACCGCCTTCAGGCTCTTGACATGCCAAGCGCACGAAAGGTACACAGCCATCCCATGCCACGATTCGGCGGGCTTGCCATGACCCTCGGCATGCTTATCACCGTATGCCTGTGGCTTCCCAAAGAAAGTTTTGTCAAGGCCTTCCTGATAAGCTGCATAATCATTGCCATATTCGGGCTCATGGACGATGTTGTCGGAATGGGGTACAAAACAAAATTCATGGGGCAGGTGATTGCCGCGCTTGTAATTATGATCATGGGTAAGGTTCGTATAGTTACGCTGGGTACGATTATTCCCAGCAGCCTGTGCCTTTCCGACTGGTTTTCTTACCTGTTAACCCTGGTCGTGATTGTAGGGGTAACAAACGCGATAAATCTGTCCGACGGCCTGGACGGCCTGGCTGGAGGCATCTGCCTGCTGTCTTTTTGCTGTATCGCATACCTCGCTTACCGGGAAAGGGTTTTTACAATTGTACTATTGGCTGCGTCTATAATAGGAGTGATCTTCGGCTTCTTAAGATTCAACACCTATCCCGCATCTATATTTATGGGAGACACCGGAAGCCAGCTCCTTGGCTTTTCCGGGATTACCCTGGCGCTGAAACTAACACAAGAAAGCCCCAACCTCAGTCCCGTTCTTCCCTTAATCTTTTTTGGATTCCCCGTGCTGGACACCCTGACCGTTATGGCACAGCGGATCTCGGAAGGACGTTCGCCCTTTTCCGCGGACAAAAACCATCTTCATCATAAGCTCATCAAGCTCGGGTTTTTCCACACGGAAGCGGTGGTTATTATCTACGTGTTTCAGTTTGTTCTGGTCATATCTGCTATTTATTTTAAGAACTCTCCGGACTGGGGACTTCTGGCAGGATATCTTCTACTTTGTGCCCTGTCTCTTGTTTTTTTTCACTACGCTGAGAAAACCGGCTACCGTGTCAAACGGTACGATCTCATAGATAATGTGTTCAAAGGGAAACTGAGGGTACTCAGGGAGCGGGGAATCCTCATCAGGATTTGCTTTAAGGCAGTAGAATGGGGAACACCGATGCTGGTGCTTTTTTCTGTTTTCCTGCCCAGGCAGATCCCGAGGGATTTTTCCGTGTTGTCAATGCCTTTTCTTATATTTCTCATTTTCAGCATCTTTCTCAAGCCCAGCGTGTTCAGCGCGTCCATACGGCTGCCGGTTTATTTCCTGTTGCCCTACGTCCTTTATCTCGGGGAAATAAATACCGCCGGCTGGATACCTCACTACTGGCTTAAATTTTATAACCTTGGCTTTGCCCTTCTTGCTTTTTTTGTAATTCTTACTCTAAAGTTTACCAGGAGAAAAAAAGGGTTTAAGATAAGTCCAATGGATTTTCTGATCCTGTTTATAGTGCTGGCAGTGTCCGCTCTGCCGGATAAGGGATTCAGGAATTACCACCTGGGGATGCTTGCATCGAAAATAATAATACTCTTTTTTACTTATGAAGTTCTGATGGGAGAGCTTCGAGGAGAATTTAAGAAACTGGGTTTTATGACTCTTTTAGCCACGCTGTGTATTGCTGTGAGAGGATTTCTCCAGTTGTAACCTGATCCCACGGAACACGAAATGAATGGATGCATAAATAATTCTGTGAAGAACCTGCTGGTTAGCCCGAAATTTTCTTTTCTTCTGGCAGCCCTGTGGATGATCTTTCTTTATATCATGTCCTCGTTGCCCAAGCTTGCCCGCTACGACACGTTTTACGGGCAGGACAAGATAGAACACGTAATTGCGTTCGGAGTGCTCGGATTCTTGCTTTTTCGCGGCTTTTATCCGAGCATCTGCAAAAAAGGATCTCTCGTGGTGCTGCTGGTAACATTGATCATAGCCGCTTATGGCGCCCTGGACGAATTTCACCAGATGTTTGTCCCGGGAAGGACGGCAAGCCTGGCAGATCTTGCCGCAGACATTACCGGCGGACTCCTGGCTTCCTCGATCGCTTATCTCCTTGTGCACCACTGTCCCGGTCGGCGGATAAGGTGATTGGCGCCTCTTAATCGTTCTCGCTTATGTTGAACCTTGCTCTTTTCAATACATCCACGTATTGAGTCTTTTTCCGAAACTATCAAAACCCCGATTTAACACGGTTTCGCTGAGTCACGGACGCTTGGCGGAAACGTGGTATTTTTCGTTCTGGTGAAACTTTGTCGAATATTTTAATGGACTTATGTTTACTAATCTGGTTTAATAGGTAAAGCAAAGTATCGTTCGTTATTTGCTCCTTTTTCATCATCAATGATTACATGTTTGGTAACCGGCGCAGAACACCATTAAAAGCGAGGGAGAGTGCTTATGAGAAGGCTAACCGTTTTTTCGCTATCTTTTTTACTATTATCGTTATTTTTCTCATTAAACCTTAATAAGTTATGCCTGGCTGGCGACTATACCATTGCCCCTGCCGACGTTCTCGAAATTTCGATATGGGGCGAAGAAGAGCTGGCGAGGCAGCTGGTTGTGAGACCTGACGGAAAGGTTTCGTTTCCCCTTATCGGTGACATAGAGGTTGCAGGAAAAACCACGGCGGAAGTAAAAAAGCTTGTTGAAAAAAAGATCCGTCCTTACATACCGGAAGCCAGTGCTACCGTGATTGTCTCCCAGCTGGGTAGCCTTCAGTATTTTGTAATCGGTAAGGTTGCCAAGCCAGGAATGTTTAACGTCTCAAAACCGCTTACCGTGTTGCAGGCTCTTGCCATGGCCGGAGGCCTCACGACCTTTGCCAATGAAAGCGGCATTTCCATTGTCAGATATTATGGCAAGAAAACAATGCGCATTCCTTTCAATTACAAGGAAGTTAAGCAGGGAAAAAATCTTGAGCAAAACATTTTACTTGAAAGAGGAGATGTCGTCCTTGTGCCATAATAGAAAACTGTTCTTTTTCACGTTTCTTGTCGTTCTCTTTTGGTTCAGTTTCCCGTGCGGATTGAACTTTGCTGCGGACTGGTCTCTCTCCCCGGGGATACGTGTATCCCAGGAATACAACAGCGACGTACTTTTTTCCCACCTCGACAGCTGGGAGGATTTTTTTACCAGGGTTGAGCCACGATTCAAGTTGATCGGGGAAAGTGAAAGGGCAAAGCTAGAGCTCGATTCAAGGGTTATCGGGGAAAAGTACTACGAGTACGGTCACTTTGATACCGTTAACACGGATAACGAGCTTACCCTGGATTACGCATGGTCTCCCAGGTTTTCCACCACTTTGACCAATACGTTCATCAAGGATAACATCCTGGAGACGGAGCTGGAAAGAGCCGGAGTTGCAGGGTTCAGACAGGACAGGTACAAGTACGGTTTTGATTTGACAGGCAACTACGTGATATCGGAGGTCTTTTCCGTGGCGCTGGGCGGAGGCGGTACTTTCAGCTATTATCCCGACGGCCCCTACCCCGACCTAGATCTCTGGGACATTCATTTCAATCCAACATGGATAATAAACCCCCGGGACAGCCTCGGGCTGTATGTTAACTTCGACTACGCCGACTATGAAGAGATATCAACAATTCAGACCCTCTCACAGACCCTTTACTGGAGAAGGGATTTGAGTGACACGACGTTTTTCGTGTTGGGAGCCGGTTACAGGTACACATGGACAAAGTACGAATTTTCCATCCCACAAATTGCCTTCGATCCCACCCTGGGATTTGTGCTTGTAAACGTCGACAGGGAAATCCGGGACGAAGACGATGGTTTTATTTTTAATTTCTCGCTCAACAACGATTGGACCGAAAGGTTTACGACCATCGTGGATCTTGGCCGCGAACACTACAACGCCATTGACGCCAGGGGAATCGACAGAAATTATATCCGTATGACGCTCAAGTACAAGCTGACGGAGAAAACTTCTTTCAACTGCAAGCTGGCGTACGACGTAACCGAGGAAAAGGGAACTTACGGAGTGGATAGGGATTACATAAAGGTGTCTCCGTCATTGAGATGGCGGTGTACGAAGGACCTGGTCTTCGATTTTCACGGCTCCTACGAATACAGGAAAACCGACGGAAGGGACTATGACTACGATACCGACAGGTTTCGAAGCTGGGTAAGTCTCTCCTACTGGTGGCCGCGACTATGGGCAAATCATTGATTTGGTTATAAGTTATTCGTTATTAGTTATCAATCATACGTTGCAGATATTACCAGCAAGCACACATCACAACAGCAGCCAACCGAGTTATGATATCCCAAGCGAGATGAGCCATTGCTTTTCGGGGGATTGTCGAATCGTCGGATTACCGGGAACTAACCAAAAAGTATTTTCGCATTGCACGAAGTGCAAGGCATCAGCCGGCGGACACGCCGTCAGCTGACCGGTCTGCACTTGTCTGTGATTGATTTGCACACTGTAAGAGTATAATGGACATTAACGAGATTACCTATGTTATCAACGGTACGGTATTCGAAGTAAATAAGGTCCTTGGACCGGGTTTCCTTGAAAAAGTTTATGAAAATGCCCTTGTCGAGGAGCTCCGTAGGCGCGGGATTAAAGTTCAGAGCCAGGCACCCATTGATGTTATGTACAAAGGTGTCCGGGTTGGTGAATTTTTCGCCGATTTATCCGTTGAAGACAAGGTTATAGTGGAACTCAAAACAGTTGATCGATTAGAAAAGATTCACTCAGCTCAGCCGTTGAATTATTTAAAAGCTACCGGAATACCGGTGGGTTTACTTGTTAATTTCAAAAGAAGAAAGGCAGAAATAAAGAGGATTGTACTAGATTTGGGAACATAACTTGAGAAGTGTCTGGGATTTTTTTGATTAACCGCAGACGAACACAGACAAACACAGACATCTTTGCTCGGGCGACTCTGCCCGAGCAAAAAATCCTATCGCTTCGCGATAAAATCCTACAAAAAAAGAGACCTGATTTTTTTCGACACCTTGCTTACTCGCAGATCGCGATTAATGGTAGGATAATTTTGATACTTTGCGCGAAGCGCAACGTATCAGCCGGCGGACATGTCGTCCGCTGGCTGGTCTGCGCAGGTCTGCGTATGTCTGCGGTTAATTAAAAACATGTTCCGGGATTCGAAACTGCACGGAACTTACCCATATGTCGCTTGACGTAAAATGGGTAAAGAGAGATTTTCACATTGCGGATTGCAAATTTGTTATTGGTTACACGTTACTAGTCATGCGTTGTTCCTTGCTAGGTGGGAGGGGCAGATAACAAGTAACGAGATTGAGATTACGGATTAGTGCTGACCGGTTCGGGTGGTACCCTGGAGAAAAGTAAATATCTCGGCAACCCATGCCTTAACCCAAGGCCTAACGCTGAATGCCCTGTTACCGTGACACAGGGTACGATCCGCCTCGTTATCGCTTCCCAGCTGCCTATTGGGGCCGCCAATATTTTGCAAAGCAACTCAAAAGAAGCCAGAATCCCCGAATTATGGGGGGGCAGAACTGCAGATTGCGTGGTCGAGTCAGTAAAACGAGCTTTTGCAGTTTCTTAAACCATGGATTGCGCCATCTGAGTAAGCCACTCTCGCCTATTGGGCTGTACGGACAGCGACTCGGTGACCCGGAAACTCAACGATTCACTCACTTTTTGCCTAGCCGAGAACTGTCTAGCCAGTCTTCTAAAGAAACGTTGAGATGAATGCCCTTTTCCCTTAATCGCGCCATAAATTCCCACGGGTCGGAACCGAGGGCTTTACAGACTTCACCCATACTAATTTCCCCTCGGCGATACTTGTCCAGGTACCTTTCTTCCTTATCTACATATAGCCCTTTACGCAAAACCTCTCTAAGGTATGCCGAGCGGTCCATGTGAAGCTCTTCGGCAGTTTCGTCGATCTCCTTCAAAAGGTCTTCAGGTATCCTGATAGTGGTTGGTTTTCCCATTATTTTTCTCCTCTCAACGAGAGTAAGGCTTCGGCCAAGATATCCGGAGAATACCTCCCAATTATTCCCAACTTTTCTATGCAGACTCTGGCCACTGAAAACGGTATTTCCCCTAAGCGGAACAATTCTGTCACAATCCTTGGAGTAATGATAAACGGAATCCCTAATAGCCTTGCTGCCTTGATCGCCTTGCCATCGTCAGTGGCGAGCATTGAACCCTCCGCCTCGA
>JALXAI010000534.1 GCA_026992215.1 Desulfobacterales bacterium
CTGCATGTCCCAGGGAAATCTGGCCCGCAAACCCTATAAGCAGATTCAGCCCCAGGACAACGATGGCGTTTAGCGCGATTATGTTGAGAATCAAAAAATAATAATCACTCGGCAGAATGCGGGGAATCAGAAGAACGGCTGCAGAGAATAAGATTAGTTGTTTCCATTTTTTGCTCAGCGTTATCCTGTTCATCTAAACTTTTCTTATTTCTCCCTTTCCCAGTAGCCCGCTTGGTTTCCAGAACAGTACAAGGAGCAAAACCAGGAATGCTATGGCATCTTTGTACTCGGAAGATATGAGACCTGCGCCCAGCGATTCCAGCACACCGAGGAGGAGCCCGCCAAGGATGGCACCGGCGAAATTGCCGTAGCCTCCCAGTACTGCTCCTGAGAAGCCCTTTAATCCAAGCATTACCCCGGAGTCATAGCTGGTGGCAGTAATCGGAGTTATTATGATGCCTGCAATGGCACCCAGCGCCGCGGCAAAAACGAACGAAAGCATCACTATTTTATCCACGTTAATACCGGAAAGAGCAGCTCCGAGCCTGTTGTCTGCCACCGCACGCATGGCCCTTCCAGTTACGGTTTTGAGGAAAAAAACGTGCAGGCAGAAGAGTACCACGAAGGAAATTCCAAGGATCCACAGCGTCTGGGGCATTATGGCCGCGTTCAGTATCAGTATAGGGGTCTCTCCGCTAAAGGGCGGTAACGTCCTTGCCATTTTCCCCCAGATCATTGGGCTGAAACCACGGATGAAAATGGAAGCTCCGATGGTTATCATGACAAGTATCAGCACATCCTTCGACCTGGAATGCCTGATGGGACCGAATTCCAGCATTGCCCCTATTCCCATGACAAAAAGAATTGTCAGCGGAAAAGCCAGCAACAACGGCACGTGAAAACTCTGATTCAAACTGATTACGGTTAATCCTCCCAGCATTACGAATTCGCCCTGGGCAAAGTTCACAATCCCGGTGGCATTGTGAATAATGCAAAAACCGAGGGCAATCAGGGCATATATGCTACCGCTTGTTATTCCGGAAACTATGAACTGCGGCAACTGTTGCCAAATCATCAGGCACTTCCCCTTTCAAAACCGAATTTCAGCGCCTTGACGTTTGTTTCGATATTTCCCTTTACTTGCGTGCGGAGGTATTTTTCAACTTCTTCCAGGTCGCAGAAGAGCACTTTTTTGCTCAACGCATAGCCGAGAAGTATGAGGTTTGCCGCGATGGGCGAACCCATCTCGATGGCAAGCCCCGTGGCATTGATGGAAAATTCTTCGCCCCCTTCATCGTTGGCGATCACTTTGCCTTCTTCTTTCAAAAAGTGGCTATGGTTAAGAACCGATTCAGGATGGAAGGAGAGCAAAACGTCTGCCGTGCCGGGGCGGATAAGAGGGCTTTTGAAATCTCCCACTTTCAGGTGGGACACAACGATGCCTCCTCTCTGTGCCATGCCATGGGTTTCCGAGACCAAAACAGGTTGACCTTTTTCCATGGCAACCCCGGCAAGTATCTTTGTTATGAAAAGCACTCCCTGTCCTCCTACACCGCCCAGAACTATCTGCTGAAAACCTTTCGTGCCTTTCAAAAAACCCTCCTTGTTTTCAAATTACTCGTTTCATGTGAAAATGCCTTTAGCAGCCGGCATTTTTTCCTATTTTGCCGTCCGTTTCGTCATTATTTTTCCGGGGCCGGCTCAAAGTTTTCCAAAATATCGCCTCCTAGCTAAAGAAATTCGCCGGTTGTTTTTCGTAAAATGTCAACGGACAGCGTGCGTTTACAGGTGAATTTTGTAAAAACATATCCTGTTTACTCTCGTTTTTAAAATTCCGCACCCTGTTTCTATCACCAGCCCACGCGTTACGGGTTTCAGTCGGCCACTATCGCCTTTTTGGGACATACCGAAACGCAAACTCCGCACCCGGTACAGATCGAATAGTCGATGGTAACACTTTTTCCATCTCCCGCTTCCGTCAATGCCGGGCATTCAAAATGATCTATGCAGTAATGGCATGACTTGCACTTGTCAGTCACCCTTACCCGCAGCCTTTTCATACGGCTCTGGTACGTTTTGTCCATCAGGCAGGGATGTTTTGCAATTACCACGGCTATTCCCCCGTCGGGGTTTCGGGTGAATCCCCTGGCCTCTTTCAGGGTTTTGATAAAGCCCTTTAAATCATAAGGATCCGATTCCCTGATAAACTCGACACCGCAGGCCTCAACAAGCCTGGGAATCGATACTGTTTTTGCCGAAATTTCTCCGGAAGCCCTTTTCCCAGTTGCGGGGGTCGGCTGGTTCCCGGTCATCGCAGTAGTACTGTTGTCAAGTATCAAGAGGACAAAGCGGGCTCCTTCTACCACGGCATTTGCAAGCGCCGGTATACCGGAATGGAAAAAAGTCGAGTCCCCTATGGTTGCCGCGATCTCGGGGGTATCTTCAGGACTGTTATGTTTAAAAGCATGGTAAAAGCCTGCCGCCTGGCTTATTGCCGCTCCCATGCAGAGAACGGTGTCCACAGCGTTCAGATTCAACCCGAGCGTATAACAACCGATGTCTCCCGGGTATATGGCTTTTCGGAAAACCTTTCTCAGTGCGTAAAAGGATGCCCTGTGGGGACAGCCAGGGCACAGGGTGGGTCTTCGCGGAGGTGCTTCTCCCGGCACGGGCCTCCCGGTTGGTGGCAGCTCGAAAAACTTTACCACGATATCTTCCACCAATTCCGGCAACAGCTCGCCCTCTTCAGGAACCGTTCCACTTAGCCTTCCAAAGACCCTTTCTCGATCCCGGAGCTGATATTCCAGCACCGGATATGTTTCTTCCAGGACGAGTATGCGATCGTATGTTTCAAGAATAAAGTTTCCAAAACCGCGATTTAGCGGAAACGGCATCGGAGCCCTGTAAATAGGTATCTTTCCAAGCAACCCGAGATCTCTCATGACTTCCCAGGCGTAGGTCAAAACCACTCCCGATCCAAGTATGCAGGTTTTCGCTCCACTTTCGGTGCCGGGATTCAGTTCATACGGTCTGAACTTGTCCAGGCCTGCAATTTCTTCGAGTTTCCTGTTTAACGCCCTGTGCAAAAGGAACCTGAATTTCGGAGTCGCCGCCCAGCGTGTGGGTTCTTTTTCGAAAACTGCCGGTTTTATACTGATTTCCACCTTTTCAGGAACCGCTACATCCTGCCTGGCATGCGATACTCTTGTGGTAGGTCTGAAAATAACCGGGATTTCAAAGGATTCCGAAACTTCAAGCGCCTCCCGAACCAGGGAAAAACAATCTTCGGGAGACACTGGATCAAATACCGGCACCTTTGCCGCCATGGCAAAAAAACGGGTATCCTGTTCCGTCTGGGAACTGTGAGGCCCGGGATCATCCGCCACCACAACAACCATTGCTCCCCTGATTCCGGTATACGCCGCGCTCATAAGGGGATCCATTGCGACATTCAACCCCACCTGCTTCATCGCCACGGCAGAACGTTTACCGGCGTAGCTGTTTGCAAGGGCCGTCTCGAAGGCCACTTTTTCGTTGATTGACCACTCGACGTGAATCCGAAGTTGATTTTCCTGCTTTAACTTTGCCACCGATGAGAGAATCTCCGAAGCCGGAGTGCCGGGATACGAAGTAATGGCGGAACATCCTGCCGCCAGCAGGCCATACGCGATTGCCTCGTTTCCCAGAAGTAACTTTTTGTTATTCATAAGTTCACCCGTATGCTGGTATTGTTCTCTATTTTCCGATATGCGCGCACTTTTGCTTTAACAGAAGACGTAACAAAAAAGGCCGTGATTGACGAAGCCGCCCACGACCCTGCTTTTGAACCTGATTTTTACACAACCCGGGTGACTTCGCGGCTACAGCCTGAAAAAGATCCGGCTGCGCCACTGCTTCCAGAAAACTTTAAATATTTCATATAGATCACCCCTGGTCATGGGTTAGCCATTTAACAGATTAAACGATATCATGTCAAGGGGAACCTGTTTATGTGCACAGTTAGCAGAGCTCACTGTATTTTGTTTAGAACTGTTGTATAATGAACCGTGGTGATCCGGCCGAATACCCGAATACCGGCAAACCGGCTTACGTAGGGCAGGAAAATTTCCCGGGGAAAACCAGGCGCTGGTGATTCCCGGAATTTTATGCCGATCGGATACTAGTTATACAAAAGTTACCCTTGTCTCGCTGGTGCCATTCCGACAGCAGCTTAACGAAAGGAAACGCATGATTTCGCCACGAGCCCTTGCTCACAAAATTCTTCTCCAAATAGACCAGGAATCAGGTTACCCTGACAGGCTCCTCCAATCGTATCTTGACAGGTACAATGACCTTGATCCCCGGGACAAGGGCCTGGTAACGGAGCTCGTGTTCGGAGTGCTCCGGTGGCAGGGACGGCTCGATTCCGTTATAATGAAATTTTCCTCGGTAAAGCTGAAGAAAATCAATCCGCTCGTGAGGATCATACTTCGAACTGCCATCTACCAGCTGCTTTTCCTTGACAAGATTCCGCCAAGCGCCGCCGTAAACGAAGCCGTAAAGCTTACAAAGGAGAGTCAGCCGGGTTACGTGGTACGCTTTGTCAACGCGGTTTTGAGGAAAATCAGCGCTAACCTTGAAGCGCTTAAACACCTGGATGAAACAAGTCTCTCGCCCTCTGCCATCGCCGGGTACTATTCACACCCCAAGTGGATGGTGGATGCATGGGTAAAGGAACTGGGTCTCGAAGAAACACTAAAGCTATGCAAGGCAAATAACGAGACACCACCCACGGTAATCCGGGTAAATACGCTCCTTTCGAGTTCGTCTGTCGTGGCCGATCGACTGAAAGCCGAAGGTGTTGAAACCACCCCCTGCAAATACGCTCCTGACGCCCTCGAAATAAAGAAAGGACACCTTAATCTCCGTCGCCTGAAGGCGTACGGTGATGGGCTGTTTCAGGTGCAGGACGAAGCATCTCAACTTGTGTCTCATCTGTTGACTCCCGAGCCGGGAGAAAGAATTCTTGATGCGTGCGCGGGCTTTGGCGGCAAGACTTCGCTTATCGCCCAGCTGATGCGAAACAACGGAGAAATAACGGCCGTGGATATATCGCCGTGGAAGCTGTCGTCCCTGGAAGATAACCTGAAGCGACTGGGGATCAAAATCGCTGGCGTGTTTCAAGCAGATGTGCGGAAGCTAAGCGAGATGAACGTTGATCTTTTTGACAGGGTCTTTCTTGATGCTCCCTGCAGCGGTCTGGGAGTGCTGAGGAGAAAGCCGGACATTAAGTGGAAGAGACGTCCGGGAGACGTGTTCAGACTGTCGCAACTCCAGAGAGAGCTTTTGGAATCCGTTTCCGCTCTCCTTCGGCCTGGGGGCATCCTTGTTTACGCCACATGCACCCTGCTCGACATTGAAAACAAAGACAATATCGAAAGTTTCTTGCAGAAACACCCCGATTTCTGTATAGAACCCGTATCGGAAGTGGTACCATGGTCTAAGCCGTTTGCAGTTGATGGCTGTTTTTGTTCTTTCCCACACAAGCATGGTACTGACGGTTTTTTTGCAGCCAGATTGAAGAGGATAAAATGAAACGAATAGCCCCATCCATACTTTCCGCCGATTTCAGCAGATTGGGCGACGAAGTAAGAGAAGTGGAAAAGGCCGGTGCTGATTATATCCATATTGACGTTATGGACGGGCACTTTGTGCCGAACATTACCATTGGCCCTCTCATTGTTAAAGCGGTGAGGAAAGTCACGTGTTTGCCGCTGGACGTGCACCTAATGATCGACAATCCCGACGATTACATCGAAGATTTCGTGGAAGCGGGAAGCGATCTTATCGGTGTCCATGTTGAAGTCGTACGTCACTTGCACAGAACGGTGCAGAGAATCAAGGAACTCGGAGCCATGGCATGCGTCGTGTTAAATCCCACCACTTCCCTCGACACCCTTGATTACATCCTTCAGGACGTGGACATGGTGCTGATAATGACGGTAAATCCCGGTTTCGGCGGGCAGAAGTTTATTCCGGTTATGCTCGAAAAGATCAGGGCACTCCGGGAAATCATAGATTCGCGTAGGCTGCAGGTCGATCTGCAGGTAGACGGCGGGGTAAACCTACGAACCATCGAGGACGTCGCACGTGCCGGTGCAGATGTTTTCGTGGCCGGTTCTGCCATTTTTGGCAGCGACGACTATTCTTATACCATCAGTCAATTCAGGAAAATAATCGCCGCGGCGAGCCGTTGATCGGTTTTAATTTTTGTATATCCTGATAACCTGCCCCGGTTTCAGCTTGTTGGACTTCAGCCCGTTTATTCTTTTTATGTGAGCAACAGACACGTTAAAAGTCTTTGCCAGCTTCCATAGAGTATCTCCGGGCTTAATCCGGTAGCTTACCTTTCTCCCCTTGTGGTAGACCGAGCGCCTGCGCGCCGTTCTGTAGTACCTTTTTCTTCCCACGGGAATTTTGAGCACACGCCCTACCCTGAGCCTGCGCGGGTTCCTGATCCTGTTCAATGCTTTGATACGCCTTACCGATGTACCATATCGTCTTGCCAGCTTTGCCAGGGTTTCACCGTGCCTTACCCTGTGCCTCACGTATCCCCGATAACGGTACACGTACTTGGGTTTCCAGACAGGAACTTCGTTTATGTGGGCAAGTATAAGACTGCCGGTACCGGTTGGAATTTTCACCTCGTACGGATAATTGGGAGTCACCCCGTATCGCAGTTCCGGGTTAAGATCCTTCAAGAGACTATAACTTATACCCACCTTCTTTGCCAGTGCTTCAAGGCTTACCTGCTTGCTTATCTTTACCGTTTCAAATCTCAGGGGCGGATCGGGTAAAGGCAGATTGAATCCGAATTTTTTCGGATTGTGGATAATATGCAGTACCGCCAGAAATCTCGGAACGTATCTTGCCGTCTCCAGGGGCAGCCTCGGGTAGAGGTCCCAGAAGTTGTCCAGATAATTTATGTGCTGCGACCGGATGGCATGAAGTACGTTGAACTCGCCGCAGTTGTACGCCGCAAGAGCCGTGGTCCAGTCACCGAAAAGCTCGTGTAGGGCCTTGAGATAATTTACCGCCGCTTTCGTGGACGCGACCATGTCCATTCGCTCGTCAACCCACTGGTCTCTCTTCAACCCGAAACGATAACCGGTAGAGGCGATAAACTGCCAGAGTCCCAGGGCCCGGGCCCTAGAAAGGGCTTTCACCCTGAAACCGCTCTCTATCAGGGGCAGCCAGGATAGCTCTTCAGGAAGCCCGGCCTTTCTTATTTCACTGACTATAAAAGGCCTGTATTTGCCCGATCTCTTGTACGCTTCGATGAAGAATTTCCTTTCCACGGTCTGAAACACCTTTATTTCGCGGGAGATGTAGCTGTTCATCACAAGAGGGATTGCCACGTTTTCTCCCAGCTTTTTCCTGGTACGGCTCGTATAAATTTCAACTATTCTCTTGGCAATCAGGTACCTGAGATCGTCCACTTCCTGAAGCTGCTCGGGTTTCCTGGAATCCGTCTGAACGTTAAGTATAAGGTTATAGCTCCGATCCAGGGCTTCAATCGCCTCGTCCACTGAACCCTTTTGCCACAGTCTTTGCGATTCTTCGCACAACTCAAGCGCATCCTCGAGCTTTTGTTGATCGGAGTAAGTCTCGTCGTCACTGCTGGAAGACTCCCTGTCCTTTTTACCCGAAAAACACTTCGGGATCAGGTAGCACGTGATGCTTTTGTGGCCGCCATTGCTCTCGGAGCCTTTTGAGTGCGTTGAGTGATCACTCGCCGAAGCAGAAAGCCCGGGCGAAGAAGGATTTTTTGAGTACTGGTTGGTGGTAGAGCAGGAAACAATGAAAAACGCCAGAACAACGGCTATCACTCCGAAGAGGATCTTTTTGTCAAAATTCATATTTTTGCCATCCCTTTTTTGATACTGCATACGTCCATAACACATTCTTAAAGTATTTTGCAACGTTTTATAGCGAAAAACTCCTATTTTCAGGATGTTTGAAATGTTTTACTTGTAAAACTTATGAAAATATTCGCTTACCATCCTCTGGGAGTTAAATCGCGGTGCGCAGTCCGCAATGGAAGCCTTCATCATCTTCAACCACTTAGCAGGCTTTGCGTAGTAAGTGGATACCGCGTCTTCAAGGACCTTGTAAAAGTCAGCGGCGGCTTCCTCGTCGGAGATTTCCTCGTCGTCTCCAATAGCCCATCCGTTTACCCTGTCTTTGCATGCTTCCCGCCACCAGCCGTCGAGAACGCTCATGTTGATACCACCGTTGAAGGTGACTTTCATCCCGCTGGTTCCACATGCTTCCCTGGGACGCCTGGGATTGTTCAACCAGATATCCACACCCTGAGTCATTAAGGCCGCGAGCCACATATTGTAATTCTTGATAAACACGAACCTGAGTCGTCCTTCGTATTCCTTTGATATTTCAATGATTCTTTTTATCAGTTCCTTGCCGGGAATATCTTTCGGATGCGCCTTACCGGCAAAAACGTACTGAACACGATCCTTGGAAAGGTTCAGCAGAAATTCCATGTCCGTGAACAAAAGCGTCGCTCGCTTGTAGGCAGCCGCTCTCCTCGCAAACCCTATGGTCAGAAACTCGTCTGAAAATCCGGCATTTGACACCGCGTTGACAAAGCTGATAAGACGCTTCTTGGCGTCCAGCTTGGCTTCCTTCACAGCATCGTCGGGCAGCTCGAAGGCTGCTCCAAGCACCTGGGGATGTCGTCGCCAGTGAGGAAGAAACTGGTCGTAGAGTTTGCTGAATTCCGGGCCGGTCCAGGTAATATGGTGAACTCCGTTGGTTATGTGCCCTATATCGTAGCCGGGAAACATCTGACGGGACACCTTGCCGTGAAGTTCACTTACGCCGTTGCTTGCCCTGCTCATGTTCAAAGCCAGAAGGGTGGTATTCAAAAGGTCATCTCCGGCCAGTTCACGTATATCCTCCGGTAGGTAGCTTCCTATCATCTGGTGGGCCAGTTCGTAGTCAAACTTGTCATGCCCGGCAGGTTCCGGCGTATGCGTGGTAAATATGCAGAGATCTCTAACTTTCTCCCTGTCGTAGTTCATGTCACGATATAAAGCCAGGGTCAAAAACGCGGCGTGCCCTTCGTTCATATGGTACGTTGTTATTTTTTCTCCCAGGCGTTTGAGTATTTCGTAGCCGCCAATTCCCAGAACCGCTTCCTGGGCTATCCGCATCTTGTGATCGCCGCCGTACAGGTAATACGTGATCTGCCTGTCTTCGTCGCTATTCATGGGAAGATCGGTATCCAGAAAGTAAACGGGTACCTTGCCTCTGATGCCTTCACAGTTGTATTTCCACGCTCCAACCGCAACTTTGCGACCCTCTATTTCTATTTTGACGGTGAGTGGCAAGGGTTCCATGAAAGGTCTCGGATCAAAAATAGGATAAACCTCCTCCTGCCAGCCCTCCGAGTTTATTTCCTGGACAAAATAGCCGCGCTTGTAAAGCAGGGTTACGACTACAAGAGGCAGATCCATATCTGCCGCTGACTTGGCATAATCCCCCGCAAGGACCCCAAGGCCGCCACTATAAGTGGGAATACTTTCGTTTAGCCCGATTTCCATCGTGAAATAACCAACCTTCATACCTGCACACCTGTTACCCTGATTTTGAATTTATAAAAATACCCGGGAAAAACTGTAAAACACGGCAGATTCCCGGAAAAGAGCTTCCATAGACTACCACCCGCTGGCTCTTCCGGCAAATCTCCCTGTTTCGTCATAACTTGCCAGTGTAAGGCCACGGACGTTATTTGCTAGATTTCTTTCAAAATAAACTCTTCAAGAGGTTTCCTGCTTGATTTTTGCTTTCTGTGAGCGGGGTAGCCCAGGGCAATAACGGCCATGAGTTCCAGCGTTTCCGGCAAATCAAGAATGTCCCGAACTTTTTCAGCATTTTTAAGTATTTCCCCGAGCCACACGGCTCCCAGGCCAAGAGAATGTATCGCGAGCAGCATGTTTTCTATGCACGCTCCTATAGCCTGATAATCCTTGACCTCGTTGTACATGCTCTCCCTGTCAATAAAAACCGGGATAATCACCGGCGCTCTTTCAATGATCGCTGCGTACCTGGTAAGCCGGGCTACCTGTGATTTTACACTCCTGTCCCTGATAATTGCAAATCTCCATGGCTGGTTATTCAATCCGGACGGCGCCCATATGCCCGCGAGCAGTATTTTCTCAAGTAATTCGTCGGGAACTGGCCTGTCAAGGTATTCGCGTACGCTTCGCCTGCCGAAAATAACATCCAAAACAGGGTTACTCTCTGACATCTTCACAACTCCCATTCTTAAGGCTTCAGTGTGGTTAAGATTCCTCCTTTACGCAAAACGTCAGAATCGTCAGGTCATCCCTGTACTTCGGACTCACGTTGAAAGAATTGAGATCCTCCACTATCTTCTCAATAATCTCTTTTGCGCCGGATGCTGCCTGCCGGACCACTCTTTCAAGCCTCTTGAAGCCGTAAAGGCTTCCTTCGTTGTCCCTGGCTTCTACCAGGCCGTCCGTGTAAAGAACAAGGCAGTCTCTGGGATTAAGCTGTATCCTGTCTATCTCGATGGATATTTCCCTGGATATTCCAAGCGGTGGTACGCTTGCCCTGTTCAACCACGAAAAGATCCCGGTGTCGGAATTCCACAGAAGCGGCGGTGGATGACCGGCATTGGTATAAAAAAGTAGCCGGTTTTCCGGGTTGTAAATCATAAAAACCATGGTGATGAAAGTCCCGTTCCGGGTTTTGTTATAGACCATTTCATTGG
>JALXAI010000535.1 GCA_026992215.1 Desulfobacterales bacterium
TCCTGACAAGTTCGGCCGAACATGCTTCCCCGCCAACAATCAAAAGTCTGAGCGTCGGGATGTTATTTTCCATTGTTTCCAGCAGGGTTGGAACACAACAAAAAACCGTTATACGGTGGCGGGCAAGAAATTCCGTAAGCTCAGGACCTATTCTCCTGCAGTCATTGGGACCGGGTACAATCGTAGCTCCGGCAACAAGCGGTACCCAGATCTCTTCCACCGAAAAATCAAAAGCTATGGTCATCCCCTGGTAGACACGGTCCGTACTTTTAATTCCGTATGTTTTCGCTGCAACCTTTACAAAGTTACAAATACTCGGGTGTTCGATCATGACCCCTTTGGGTTTCCCGGTGGTCCCTGACGTGTAAATTATGTAACAGAGATTATCACAGGATTTCGGTAATTCGTCGTCCGCAATTCGGCTTGAAGGCAGTTCAAGCAACCTGTCACCGATAGTATCGAGACAGACCTCTTGCGTAACAGTCTTGCCCAGGTCGAAACCCAGATCGCTGGTCGAGATAATAGTGGAAACGCCGGCATCTTGAATAATGAATCTTTTCCGTTCCACGGGGAATTCGGGATCCAGGGGCACATACACGGCGTTGATCTTCAGAATGGCAAGCATCGAAACGTAAGTGTCGATGGAGCGCCGTAAATGGATTGCAATGCAATCATCAGGGCGAGCACCGACACCTAGCAGATAGCGAGCCAGGCGGTTGGCGCGCTTATCAAGCTCACCGTAAGTAAGCTTCTCTGTACCTGTGTCAATTGCTATCCGGGTTCTCCAGGCATCGCATGATCTCTCAAACAGGTGATTCAATCTTTCCATTTCCATTTTACCCCTCTCTTATGATCTTTTTTTACGGTTTGAAAACATTCCAGGAACTTCTACCCGGGAAGGGGCTGGATCAAACAGGTGGAAAAAGATATCCAGCTCATCGTAAATCCCTTTCCAGGTAGCAAGTGACAGTACATAAAAACTTGTAGACGTATGAATTATCAGGGATTTACAGAAGGGCTTCCCGGGAAGCTTCCACTTCTTGGAATGAACTGTTGGATCCGTACCCACTACCACCTCAAGCTCTCGAGGATCAATTGAAAACCCCTTGCCGAGAAGTTTCAAAAATGCTTCCTTGATCGTCCATATCTGAAGGATAGCGATTCTTTGTGCATCCTTATTCATTTTTTTGATCCATGACGTCTCACTGTGCGTGAGCACCGAACTGACGTCACGGAGCTCGATGACCTGATCACCGGGTTCAATGTCAAGCCCTACCTCCAGGTCTTTCGAAACAGCCACAGCTACAAGCCCGCTACAGTGTGACAGGTTGAATTGGAATTGGGCAAAGCTTGCTGGCTCCTTTACAATTGGTTTGCCTCCTTTCTTTTTTTCCAGTCTCCATTCATGAGGCTTAACCTCTTGTCTTGCGGCGTGCGAAAGAGCTTTTCTAATAACCGCCCTAGAAACCACGTATTCCCTTGCTTTTGCCCTGGACTGCAACCTTCCAATCTCTTCTTTTTCGTCATCAGCAAGGAAAACCGTATAATGAGCTGGAAGCAGATCTTCCCTGATAAATGATAGCCAGATGCTTATCGAGGCCTTGCGATTTGAGAAGAGCCCTGGCTTCAAGTTTACGCCTGCATATTCAGCTGAGGTCACACCATGCACCACTGTTTTCACCATCCCCTTCATTTAACCGTTTCAGTTCTTCCAGACGTATGTTCTTTTGGTACAAACTCAATCTGTTGAAACTAAAAGGCAACGAGTGTGCCAATGAGGCGAAGGGGTCGGGAGGAAATGACGGGATCCCGTGAAGTGCCATGCAGCCAGGAAACAGAAGGGTATCTGACGGGCAAGGATGGCAATGAAAGAATTTGAGAACACCAGGCCTGAAGGAGAAAGCTGTTATAAAGAAACGACAGGTTGAACTAAATTGACGACACGTTTCGCTTTAATGATAACCCGCGCAAAGACAGGACTTCAGGATAGGCTCTTTTTGCTTTTTACATTGATGTTGAGTTTTTTAAACTTTTTGTACAGGTTCGTTCGAATAATCTTCGTTTTACGGGCCATGAGGCTAATGTTGCCGTTACACTTTTCAAAGGCTTTCAGTAAGTACTCTCTCTCGAATTTTTCCTTTGCCTCCTGATAGGACATTAAATCGTCCTCGGTGTCACTCAGGGAATGCCCTTTTTGAGGAAACGAGGAAAATCTCCCATCGTAATTTATTGATTTTGTTGTTATCATGTCCGAAGACTCCATGAATATAGCAGACTGAATCACATTCTCAAGTTCCCGGACGTTGCCAGGCCACGAGTAGTTGCATAAAAGTTCCATGGCCATTGGGGTAAAACCCTTTATTTCCCTGTCAACATCCCCCGAGTACTTTTTCAGGAAATGTGCTGCCAGGAGAGGGATGTCCTCCTTCCTGTCTCTCAGTGGAGGGATATAAATATTTATAACACTAAGCCTGTAATACAGGTCTTCCCTGAAACTTTTTTCCTTTATGGCAGCTTTGAGATCTTTATTTGTGGCTGCGATGATCCTGACGTCTACCTTTACCGGGGAGGTGCTACCTACCGGAACGATTTCCTGCTCCTGGATGGCTCTCAGCAGTTTTGCCTGTATTCTTGAGCTTATTTCCGCCACCTCATCAAGAAAAAGCGTTCCACCATGAGCCGTTTCAAAAAAGCCCTTCTGGTTTTTGTAAGCGCCCGTAAATGCCCCCTTCACGTGACCGAAAAGCTGAGATTCAAGCAGGGTTTCCTGAAGAGTAGCGGCGTTTACACAAACTATTCTTCTATGTCTGCGAGCGCTCTGATAATGTATGGCCTTGGCCACCAACTCTTTCCCTGTGCCGCTTTCTCCCTGGATCAAGACCGTGTAACGTGTATTCGCTGCCTTTCGAATGAGATCGAAAAGCTGTTGCATGGCTTTGCTTTTCCCTATTATATTCTCGAAACCATAACGCTCCTCGATCTCAGCCCTTAATTCCGCCATCTCAAGAAGGAGTTTTCTTTTGTCCCAGGCCTTGTAGGTAAGCCTTATCAACTCGTTCTTCTGGAAAGGTTTCGTTATAAAATCATATGCACCATGTTTCATGGCTTCCACTGCTGTTTCAATGGTTCCATACGCTGAAATCATAATGACAACAATTTTTTCGTCGCATTCCTTTATGAATTTCAGGAGTTGCAGACCGTCGTATTCTGGCATTTTTAAATCAAGAAAAACTATGTCGAAGGCACCTTCTTTTACAAGATGATGGCACTCTGAAG
>JALXAI010000536.1 GCA_026992215.1 Desulfobacterales bacterium
GCTTCATCATTCTCGCAATAGTCCAGTGCATTTCATCCATCATACCGATCCATTTTCTGTATTCCAGAATCGATTTTCCCTCAAAATCGGTAATATCTATGCCGGCGCAAAAACTTTTGCCTGCACCCTTTATGACGACAACCCTTACAGATGTGTCTTCGTCAAGCTCTCTGAGGCTATTGTTCAATTCCTGTGCCAAGTCTACGTTAAAGGTGTTCATCTGCTGCGGCCTGTTCAACGTAATGATAGCGATTCGCTCACCTTCCAGCTTCTCCACTGCGATTGCCTTGTGTCCCATTTCAGCTCCTCCTTAGACTCTTGTTTTTTCTTACTTCGATAAGCAGGCTTCCGGGGTTCAAACAACTAATTTCTTTCCTGCTTACCCTCTTTTCAACGTCAAAACATTGACAGCAATTATTAAAATAGCTGCCAGAACATGATCTAGATCTAAATATCGTAGTAAAAGTCATCCCTGTTCAGTACCCTGCAGCCGTCATCAGTCACCAGAACCATGTCTTCCAGCCTTACACCTCCCAGATTCTTTACATATATACCGGGTTCGATGGTTATGATCATCCCGGGCTGAAGTGTTGTTTTCGTTCTTTTGTTTATCCCCGGTTTTTCGTGCACAGCCAGCCCTACGCCGTGCCCCAGTCCATGAACAAAATATTCACCGAATCCCTGCGACGCGATAAAATCCCTGGCCACTTTGTCAATTTCTTTACCCATCTTACCGGGTTTAACCGATTCTATCGCCAATCTCTGTGCCTTTCTCACCGTACCGTAAATTTTCTTCATTTCCTCTGATACCTGACCAATAAAAAATGTTCTCGTCATATCCGAACAGTAGTGATTAAAACGTCCTCCAAAATCAATAACAACAGCGTCACCCGGGGCTAAAGCACGCTTGCCGGGTATGGCATGAGGTAAGGCTCCATTCGGCCCCGATGCCACTATGGGATCGAAAGCCACTTTTTCCGCACCGGATTTTTTCAAGCCTGATTCAAGAAGGTACGCGATATCTTTTTCCGTTACGTTTTCTTTCAGTTCTGGTACCACTTTCGCCAGAACTTCTTCGGTTTTTAAAACTGCCTCCTCAACTATGGCGATTTCCGTGGGATCTTTAACCATTCTCAAGTTCTCCACAAAATCCTCCGTTGCGACGAGCTCGCAACGACAACCTGCTTTCTTCAGAGCGTCCGAGAGCCTGGAGTACGTGCTGAAGCTTAAGTATTGAGCTTCAAAGCCCACTTTTTCACAACCTATCTCCTTCAGGATGTCGGCAACGGAAGCAGCCATATCCTCTTGGTAAACTACTATTTCATATAAAGGCGCTTCGTTGCTGGCCTGGATTTCATATCTGCCGTCGGTAACCAGGTATCGTTTATCCGTCCCTATTACGAGATACCCGGCAGTTTCCTGGGGTCCTCCGTCTTCAGCATAAAAACCGCTCAGGTAATACCTGTTTTCGGGTATCGACACGAGGAAAGCATCGAGAGATCTGGTTGAAAACCGAGTAATCAGGTTTGTGAGACGAGAGAAGCAGAATTCATCCATTAAGTTGAAGACTCCCTTGCCAAAATCGAGACCAATAAGTTAAAGTAGCGGGTAAAGTTCCATATTCAGCACAGCAAACATAAAATGAACTTTCTGCGTCGAAAGGTCAATGCAAAAATTGAAAGTTAAAGCTCAAATGCACTACGCTTATAAGTAAACAAACCGGTTACCCCGGGCTTTCGTATTCAGCGCCTGATGAATAATATCAGAAAAACCACAAAGATTACATCCCTGCTCATACTTTTCGTACTCCTTGTCACCCTTTCCGGCATGATCTTCGATTTTATCCTGTTTATCAACAGCCCCGCTTCGTCAAAGGCAAAGCTAAGACAGGTGAACATCCCAAGCGGACTCGACGTAGACAATATAACCAGGCTACTATTTGACAATGGAATAATTTCCAGTCGCAATAAATTTAAGTTGTATGTTCGTCTGAGGGGGGCAGGCGCGAGACTAAAGGCAGGGGAGTACCAGTTTACCACATTTATGAGCCCGCGGGACGTGCTCGAGAAACTTTTGAAAGGCGAAAGGATCCTGAAGAAGATTACGGTCCCGGAAGGTTTCACGATGCGCCAGGTGGCCGGATTAATGGCGGAACATCACCTGGGAAGTTATGAAGAAATCCTGGCTCTCATGAAAAACAGGGATTTTATAAAGGAGCTTGGCATTGATGCCCCCACTCTGGAAGGGTATCTTTTTCCCGATACTTACCTTTACTCCTCAACGCAGGGGCCAAGGGATATTATTAAAGAAATGGTCAGACAGTTTAACGAACACTTTGAAAAGATATGGGAAAACAGAGCCCCAGATAACCCGTTGTCCAGGTACGAGATTCTCATCCTGGCTTCAATGGTTGAAAAGGAAGCCATGGTGGATGAAGAGCGCCCCTTAATTGCGGGAGTTTTCATGAATCGGCTGAAAAAAGGGATGCTCTTACAGTGTGACCCAACAGTGATTTATGGCCTGGAAAAATTCAACGGGAAGCTGACAAGGAAGGATCTGGCAAACAGAACTCCTTATAACACGTACCTGGTCAAAGGTCTACCACCCGGACCGATATGTAACCCGGGCCTGTCCTCCCTCAAAGCTGCTGCAAATCCTGCCCCGGTTAAGTACTTGTTTTTCGTATCAACAAACAATGGACATCACTATTTTTCAGAAAATATCAGGGATCACATTAATGCTGTCAGGAAATATCAGCGAAGAAGACACTAACATCCATGGCCCGATACCCGAAGACCTTAATGATGTGTGAACATTTTCCGGGAATAAGTAGCAAGTAGCAGTTTTCCTTGAATGATTCGCCTCAGCTCCGCGGTTTTTCAGCTTTGACTTTTTGCAGTTAAACACCGCTTTCCTGAGCGGGGTAATCATGGAGAGTCCACGGTATGCCAGGTCAGCACTATCTTACCCAGGTGTTTACTTTTCCGGAATCTCTCGTGGGCTTCTTCAACCTGGCTGATGGGAAAAATCGAATCGATAACCGGGAAAACCTGCCCGTTTTCCAGAAGTGGCAGAACCGATTTCCCAAACTTTTTTACCAGTTCCAGTTTTTTCTCAAAGGAAAGAGTTCTTAAAACAGAACCCATGATTGTAAGTTTTTTCGTGAGAAGCGGAGGTAGAAACAACTCAGCCTTTGTACCTCCTTTGAGCCCGATTAAAATCAGTCGCCCGTGTTCGGCCAGGATGTTAACGTGTTTTTCGATATAGGGAGCGCC
>JALXAI010000537.1 GCA_026992215.1 Desulfobacterales bacterium
GAAGAAAGCCAGCCTTTTCCCGAGTGGGAGACTTTCAGGCCCACGAGAAGGCTGTACATTCAGAGATTGTTTTACGAGTATTTCCGTGTGACACTACCATCAACCCTGCATTTTCTTGCGATGTCCATTATTTACCCTGCGATGTTATTCCTGCTCAATTCGGTTGCTCTCCCCCTAGCTGCACTTGGTATCTCGATTCTCCTCGGAATTGCATCGCTGGGTGAAACTCTTGTAGTACTGGGCATCAAGAAGTCGCTAATAGGCACATATATACCCCGGGTAAAGCCTCTATGGAACGAATTTGTAAGGAAAACGGAACTGGTTACCGGTCTGTATGAAAACGTGGTCGTGCCTGCTTTTCTCCTGCAATTCACCGGTACCCCTTTCGCGCCAGTGATCATGAGAATGCTCGGAGCAAAAGTGGGCCGTCGTTGTTACATCGAAACCACGTTCATGACCGAGTTTGACCTGGTGGAAATTGGCGATGATTGCGACATCGGCGTGGCTTGCTCATTGCAAACCCATCTATTTGAAGACCGTGTGATGAAAATGTCCAGGTTGAAGATAGGAAACGGTTGCTCGATAGGTCCTCGAGCCGTGATTTTGTATGATTCCGTCCTTGAAGACGGGGTAAGGTTAGACGCTCTTTCCCTCGTTATGAAAGGAGAAATTCTGCCGTCTAACACTCACTGGTGCGGCGCTCCCGCACAACGAAGAGACTGCATTGACGGTGCGTTGTTGAATGAAGGAAAAAAGAAGGAAGGTCTCCCTTTACTCAGCGACCACGGAGAAACAGTGTTCGATTGCACAATGACTCATTGAGATTGTTGCCAGTGTTCGTTGATGACGGGAATGTTTTTTTAATCCGGCAAATAGGACAGTAGCAGATGGGGAAGCTTTACAGCGGCAATTTCTTCGGACGGCTCCCGGGTGAACATCGACTTCGATATTTAACAGGGTAAGACAGGTGGGAACCCTCGGAGGAAACGTGAAAAGTGATTTTTATAACGCGCTCAAGGTGCTTATCCCGGGAGTCGAGCCTTTCCCGGACAAAAGCTTCCCTTCTCCCGTAACCACTCTGACTCTATATCCAAAACTGGCGATTGTGACCAGAAGTTCGAAGAAGGAAAAAACATTGGCCGGCCAGATGCACATCTTACCATTTTGGGGTTATACTCAGCTCATGGCGTCCTCTTTCCAGATCTTGGTCTTTCCCGTACATCTGAAAAGACAAGTCATGGTTTATTCGCTTTCAAATGAATCAGTTTAACAGAGAGAAAGTTACGTTATTGTTAGTTCTGGCAGAGGAAGAACCAGCTTTTAAATGAAACCTAGTAATCAGATGCTGTTGCAGTCTTCAGGTAAAACTCCCGGCAAATTGGATGCCTCTCTACCAACCCACGGACTGGAACACCCTATGAATTATTTAATCGACCCACTTGTAATGTGGGCAGACTTATTGTAAAGACTCCTTTTCAGTGGCAGACAAAGCCTCCTAAACTAACTTCGAACAGGAGTAACAGTATGCAGGGTCCACTCCACGGTATCAAGGTGCTTGATCTTTCCAGGCTGCTTCCCGGCCCTTTTTGTTCCATGCTACTGGCTGACATGGGTGCCGAAGTGATAAAAGTAGAAGCTCCGGGTATCGGCGATTACATACGGTGGTGGAATCCAAGGCTGGGAAAAAACAGCGGGATGCACGTGGTTCTTAACAGGAATAAGAAATCCTTAACCCTGAACCTCAAGTCCGAAGAGGGGAAAAACATCTTCCGCGAACTTGTGAAGGGATCCGATGTGGTCCTCGAAGGGTTCAGACCTGGCGTAATGGAGAAGCTTGACCTGGGATATGAAAAACTGTCCGGGATAAATCCACGCATAATCTACTGTGCCATATCTGGTTACGGAGCAACTGGTCATCTTTCCGAAAAAGCCGGTCATGACATCAACTTTCTCGCCCTAAACGGGCTACTCAGCTACAATGGGGCGGGAGGGAGACCCACGGTTCCGGGGGTGCAAATAGGGGACATCGGAGGCGGCAGTCTGCTCGCGGCTTTTGCCATACTTGCAGCAGTTATTGCCCGGGAAAAAACAGGGGACGGGCAATTCATAGATATCAGCATGACCGATGGGGCGATGCTCTGGAACTGTCTAAGATTCGGCAACTGGATTGCCGATGGTATCGTTCCCGGGGCCGGCGACGGGATGTTGAACGGTGGATTTGCCTGTTACAATATTTACGAGACCAAAGATGGACGTTACATGGCCCTCGGCGCCCTTGAACCTCAATTCTGGGCTGCCTTTTGCCAGGCAGTGAATCGGCCGGACCTCGATGTGCCTGATTACTTTGAACCCGGGAAGCACCAGGACAAGTTAAGGCAGGAGCTTACCGAAATTTTCAAAACCAAAACGCAGTCTGAATGGATTGAATTGTTGAGAGACGTCGACTGCTGTTGCGAACCGGTGTTGAACCTGGAAGAGGCGTCGGAAAGTCGACTTTTGAAAGAACGAGAGATGCTGCTTCCCATGCAACATGACAGCTGGGGCAAGTACCTTCAGCTTGGCATCCCCTGCAAGCTGTCGAAAACACCCGGAAGCGTACGGTCCCATGCCCCCGAACTCGGAGAACACACCGAGGAAATTCTACGTAGCATAGGCATGTCTGATGAAGAAATCAAGCGGCTGAAGGCCAAAAAAGTAATCTGAGATTCATATCAGGGAGACTTCCACCGGTTCGTCCCAGGACAATCCCGTTTTCTCCTGTGCGCTTCCGCCCGTGACCGCTATTTCCAGGTAACCGTAGCTGCCAATGAGGGCAATGAGGGAGCCCGGTGATGCATCCCCGTAAGTGCGCGATATGCCTTTTATGATCCATTTGCCGATCCTGATCAATACCCTGTCCGGGAAGGAGTCCTCCGGGATATCGCGAACCCTGATGCTTGTTACCAGATTACCGAACCGATCTATGTAAATTACTTCTCCCTTTATCTTTCCGTGCTCTATGATAACCGGCGACCACGGTAGCTTTCCAACGGGGGTATAACTTGAACCAAACTCGCGGAGTTCAACCCCCTTGCTGATATGCGCGGCCACGGGAGCCATTATATCCCTGCCGTGAAAAGTGGTGCTTATATCCTCGAGCCAGTACCCTGGATTATCCAGCGATACGATCTCCATGGGCTTTTCATGGTTCCACACAAGGCTGAAGATGCCGTTGTCGGGTCCGACGAAGTAGTAGTTCTCGGAACGTGCCGCTATTAGT
>JALXAI010000538.1 GCA_026992215.1 Desulfobacterales bacterium
CTCAGCGACTCGTTGATATAAGGGGGATTGGCGAAGGTTACAACATTGTCATGGAAAGCGAGGGGAAAGAAGGCCGGGGAAAAAGGTGGATCAGTGTTGGTAAGACCGACGGGTCAAGGGTTCTCAAGGAGTGCCATCCGGGTGCTGTTTACCTCCACAGGGGCAGGCAGTACGTGGTAAAGAACCTTGACATAGAAAGAAAAAACGTGGAAGTGGAACGAAAAAGGGTCAATTATTTTACACGGGTGCTTACCGAAAAAGAAACGGAAATCCTTGAAGTTCTTCTGTCAAAGCCGGTCAAAAATTTCGTGGTAAAGCTCGGCCGGCTCAAGGTGACCGAAAACATCACGGGATATGAAAAGAGATTGTTAAGAGGGCAGGAACTCCTCGGTGTGTACCCTCTGGAGTTACCTTCTCACGAATTCGAAACAGTTGGCCTGTGGATCGAAATCGATAGGGTAATACAGAAAGGAGTGGAGAGTAAAAACCTTCATTTCATGGGCGGTATACATGCCGTTGAGCATGCCGCCATAAGCATGTTCCCGCTGTTTGCCCTGTGTGACAGAAACGATATAGGGGGAATTGCGTATCCGTATCATCCCCAGGTGGAAAAAAGCGCGGTATTTATCTATGACGGTTATGCCGGTGGAGTCGGACTGGCGGCAAGAGGTTACGAGATAGTGGAGAGGCTGCTTGCCAAAACCCTCGACCTGATAGAACTTTGCCCGTGTGAAACGGGTTGCCCTTCGTGTATTCATTCTCCCAAATGCGGAGCCGGTAACAAGCCTCTCGACAAGAAGGCGGCAGTTTTATGCTTGAGGATGCTCCTGGGCAAAGAAGAGATTTCGGAAAAATGTGGAATAGATGTCCGGGAAGAAAGTCCTGTGCCAATCGATATCGAGGAAAAGGGTAAAATTATGGCTGAGAAAAGAATTGCTTTTTTTGATATTGAGACCCAGAGACTTGCCCAGGAAGTGGGAGGCTGGGAAAATAAGCATTTGATGCGACTATCGGTGGGCGTGATCTATGACAATATAGAGAACGATTACCTGGTCTATTTCGAAGACCGGGTGTCGGATCTGATAGAAAAGCTTCAGGAATACGACCTGGTGGTGGGGTTTAACATAAAAAATTTCGACTACGCGGTGCTTAAACCCTATAGCCCTGTGTTGCTGTCGGAGAGAATTCCCACTTTCGATATCCTGGAGTATATTTACAAAAAGTTCGGCTTCAGGGTGAGCCTTGATCACCTGGCAAAATATACCCTGGATGATTCCAAGCTTGCCAGCGGTGTTATGGCAGTCGAATGGTTCAGAAAAGGCGAGATGGACAAGATTGTTGAGTATTGCAAGAAGGACGTGGATATTACGAGAAGGCTTTTTGAGTTCGGCAGGGAAAACGGATATCTGGTCGTCAGGGGAAAGACGGGTAACGTGATTCAAAAACTGATTGTTGACTGGGAACTGGAGAAGATCCTCCCGCGGGCGTGAAAACTATTGCCGGGTGAAGAAATAAATTTCCCATGCCTTACCGATCTGCCGTCCGTTTAACATCCGCGATTTATCCCGGGGGACAACTAGGTATGAAAGTTCCTGAATAAAAACCGCTTTCGTGTTAATCCTAGTATTTCTCCTTTCTTCTATCCCTTGACAGGTTTATTATATTTATATAACTTAATTTGGGAAAAGGAGGTTCGAAATATGCGATGTGGTGCTGATTCAAATAATAATGTGAAACCGATTGACGATGAAAAACTTCGAATGGCTGCCGAGACTTTGAAAGCTGTTGCTCATCCCGTGCGACTGCGGATAATTGAAATCCTCGAGAAAGGCGAAAAAAGTGTGACCCAGATATGCGCAAAACTGGGAACCAAACAGTCGTTGACGTCTCAGCAATTGAACAGAATGAAAGACAAGGGTGTCCTCAATTCGCGCCGTGAGGGTAACCTCGTCTACTATTCCATTGCGAACCCCAGGGTAGTGAAGGTTATTCATTGTATTCGTCAGTCTGCGGACGAAGGATGAAATTGATACCTCGAGAAGGTGCATGGCGATGATGTAAACAGCCAGGCTTTACGTTTTTCCCCTTTTTCAGCCCATGAAGAAGTTAATGAAGAATGATAGCACGGGGTTGATGATCTTCCCGAGCATGTTGGAAAAAAGAAGAAGAACCAGGATAAGCATACCGTAGCGTTCTATTTCCGCGAACAATCTTGCCTGTTTTTCGGGTAATATTCCCACAACGATTCTGCCACCGTCAAGAGGTGGGATGGGGATCAGGTTTAACACCATCAGGATAATATTGATACTGACGGAGGCGGCACTCATCAGGAGTAATGGCAGAAGTATTTTGTTCATAAAGGGCAGGGAGTTTACCAAGTTTGTTTTCCCCATCATTATCAGGAAGTGGTAGATAATTGCGCTGACAGAAGCTATGAGAAAGTTTGACAGGGGTCCCGAGATTGCGACCATTGCCATGCCCTTTCGTCCGTACTTGAGGCGATTGAAATCGACGGGAACCGGTTTTGCCCAGCCGAAAAGTATGGGGGACTTCATTAGAAGGAGAAACGCGGGTAGAATTATTGTTCCGAAGAGGCTGACATGAACGATCGGGTTAAGGGAGATTCTTCCCATGAGCCTGGCCGTGGGATCTCCCAGCTTTTCTGCCGTCCATCCGTGGGCCACTTCGTGGATAATGACTCCCAGCATGATCGGGATGAAATATATGCTGAAGTTTCTGATGATTTCCTGCACTATTGTATTCTCCTCGTTGGTATTGCGGTTTTATGCTTGGTGATAAAGTGCTTCTGCACGAAAGCTATCTCATCTTCTTTGGTTTCAATTTCTCCGTTTAACCTTGCGTCCAGCAGGTTTCGAAGTATTTCTTTGTAAATGGGTCCAGGCTCGATATCAAGGGCCTTTAGATCATGACCGGTTAAGATCGGCTTTACGTTTCTCAATTTTAACAGGTACAGGCTGATCGCCTTCTTTGAGTCTTCTCTGTTTGTCTTCGCCATCATATATAATAGTTCTTCTGTAGTGCATTCTTCAAGCGTATGGTAAATTTCGCTTGGAAGCATCCTGCCTGATCTTGAAAAGCGCATGAGAACGCGATGAGTTCTTGATCTGGTAGTCAGAATAAAATCTGTTTTCTTGTCGGGGAAGTCTAATCTTCTGCAGCATTTCTCCAGTTCTTTTTCGGGAAGGTCAAACGTAATCCCCATGAAATATACCATCCACTGCTCGACCCTGTGCTCGAA
>JALXAI010000539.1 GCA_026992215.1 Desulfobacterales bacterium
GAGCCGCAGGCGATGGCCACAACATTTGTAAGATTCAACACCTGTACGGGCCGGGTTCTGTTTGTCGTGGTTCCGTCTCCCAGCTGCCCGGTTTCGTTCCAGCCCCACGTCCACACCGTGCCATCGGACTTGAGTGCGACAACATGGCCCCATCCAGAAGAAACGGCCACAACGGAGTCGAGTCCCTGTACTTTTCCGGGGGTTGGCCTGTCAACATGGGTGCCGTCTCCCAATTGACCGAAACGATTTCTACCCCATGTCCAGACGGTGCCATCCGATTTTAACGCCGCTGAATGCGCGTAAGAGTTTGCAGATATCGCGATAACGTTATCCAGATTCTTGACCTTGACGGGCGTTTTCCTGGAGAAATTGGTTCCATCACCCAGCTGCCCATAAGAATTAGATCCCCAGGCCAGAACATGGCCATATGCCGTGAGTGCCAGGGAATGCGAATTGGATCCGGCGATACCCGTAATGCTGTTGAGATCAGTGATTTTTACGGGAACAGAACGGTTCTCGGTTGATCCGTCTCCAAGCTGGCCGTAACCATTGGAACCCCATGACCAGATCGTCCCGTCTTTTCGGGCTGCCATCGAGTAATTATCGCCGGTGTTGACGGTTGCCGCTTGAGACAATTCAACTACCTGAACGGGGGCGGTTCGGCTGGCGGTTGATCCGTCTCCCAATTGGCCGTAGGAATTTCCTCCCCAGGAACAAAGTGTTCCATCAGATTTGAGGGCAACCGTATGATCGCTGCCTGCGGCAATCCCTATAACAACCGGAGGAGGATTGTTTACGTGTATGTCAACCCATTCGGAAGGCCCCCTGTTGCCTGCCCGGTCTTCGAGCCAGACCTGAAGGGCATTTGCACCTTCGGGCAAGGTCAGCTCAATTGACCACTCATCGCTTCCCCAGTCTGTCCACTGGATACCGTTTACCCAGACGCTGGTATCAGTATCCCTGGTTCCGGTAAGGGTAATGGTTGCACTGTCGGATTCGTTTTGAAAAGGTTCTACCTGGATGATTCCGCTGGTAACCGTGCCGCCTGTTATGACGGGCTTGTTTGATGGTGGAACCGTATCCACGGTAAAGGAAAAGCTCTGGGTCTCGGAATTCCCCGCCACGTCTTTTGCGCTAAACGAAACCTGGTAGGTATCATCCGGCAACGGGGTAGCATCCGGGGTGAAAGTAAAGACATCATCGGCCTCGGAAACAGTGCCGCTGATGGGATTTCCCGCACTGTTTGAAACGGAGATACTGTTCTCGACCGCAGTGTCATCTACTTCGCCATCTTCATCCGTGAGTTCGATTACGATTTCATCTGCTTCGCGTACGAAGCTACCATCCGAGGGACGAACACTTATGACCTCTGGTGGCGAAGTGTCACCAATCTCAAGGGTGCTCTCATACGAGTTGTTGGATTCGTCCGTTTCATTAATCTGTCCGTCCGGATCCACTGTCGCCTGAAGCTGGTGTTCACCGGCTTCAGCAATCCATGTTCTGCTATTGACCTCTATTGTTTCTCCCGGAGGAAGCCCTCCCTCGGATATGTACTCGTCAAAGCTTTCCCTATCCAGGTAAAATCGGACATTAAAGGAGTCTGCATACCCGTCTCCCCTGTTTTCGACAATTGCTTTAAAGCGATATTCAGAACCTACCCCCTCACATACCTCCGATAAACACTCGGACAAAAGGTCGCTTACAACAAGATCGGGAAGCAATTCCACTGTGGTGAATTCCCATACGGGGCCGGCCGTTTCTTCTCCATTGTTGTCCCTGGCTATTACCTGCCAGTAGTAGGTCGTACCGTCTTGAAGAGCTGAGAGGTAATAGTCTTCCTGGGACAGGTCGCTTACTTCGAGCGAAAGGGCTTCAGGTGAATCGCCAATGTAAAGATCGTAAGTTACCGTATCATCAGGATCAGGGTCTCCTCCTGTCCAGAAAAGTTGCACGCCTATTTGACCGTATCCGTCGTTTTCGCCTACGTCAAACTGTCCGTTTTCCGGTTCTGGTGAGCCGGGTTCATAAGGAGGGCTGGCATATGCGGCGAGGTTCGCGTAGAGGGTTACACCCACCAGCATGACCGAAAAAAGGATACACAGGACCCAGATCCGATAATTTCTCTTTTTCATTTTAATTCTCTCCGCTAAAAACATGGCAATAGCTCTTCTCCGCCATCAGTCCGTACTTAAAACCGCGGTTTTCTCGCAGCTTCCGCATTTTCCGATGGTTTTTAACCTTTCGGTTCTCGGTTTCCTGGAAAGTGCCAGGCGTTCAAGGTATTTTTTGTAGGCTTTGAGGCCTCCTTTCAGGAAAAAAACATTTTGAATATGTCGTTTTTTAAAAAAACTCTCGATTTCGTCGTATCCCCTGCCATCTTCATTCAATACAAGGACGGTGGTAAAAGGCATTCCATGGTATCCAGGAGGGCAGCTTGTTTTCCCGCACATGCAGATGGAGCGAAGGGTTCTTATGTTCTTCTCATCTGATGAAAGTAAACTCTTTCGAGGTAACGTAAAGTATCTGCTACTTTCCGGAAGGTACTTTGAGATGGTATCGCTATTTTTCGATAAATTCAGGATGATTCGACCTGTGGAATTCCTTTCCCGGTAAAACACAGCGGGAGAAATCCTGTTGAGTTCTTTTTCCGCAAAGTGATCTCCAATAAGTTTAAACCCTTTTCCTTTCCACGCATTCAACCCTCCGTCCAGTATCCTGACCCTGAAATTGTCCTCTTCCAGCCTTCTGCATTCCCTTTCGAGATAGCAGTGTTGATATCCTTCGTTTACAAGAACAACCAGGACAGATTTAAGAAATGACTTTGTTTTGATGGCATAAAGCGGGATATTTACGGATCCGGGTATGTGGAGTTTCCTGAAATCCCCGGGACGTCTTACGTCAACAAGGGTGAGATTTTTCCCTTCTTTGATCATCCGCGCCACCGTTTCGACGGAGATGGCAAGGGATGTATCACGTTTTGAGGTTTTTCCCGAAAAATCTTTTCGAGCGGGAGTTGCACGTAGCCCTGCGTTTGCGGTGTCCTGAGCCTGCCGAAGGGTTGAAAATCCCGGAAAGACAATTACGAGCGTGAAGAAAAGTATTAATAAAATAGTTCGTTTTATCCGATTCACCACTTGCTCCTTTCCCCGTCTTACTGGTCCAGATCAACGTCAACCCGGGTTTCTTCTCCGGCCTGCACAGATACTACCTGTGTCCAGTGCTGGCTTCCGTTCTCATCAACCCGGAATTTGTA
>JALXAI010000540.1 GCA_026992215.1 Desulfobacterales bacterium
CCACAGTTCGTGCAGTGATCTTCCGCCGGACCCAGGAGCCTCATACCTTCAGGAGTTGGCGTGGCCTTCAACTCACTGCATGAGGGCACGCATCTGAAACACTGAGTGCACAGGTCCCTGTTAAGCACAACCTTTTTTGCCAGGTGCTTTTTGACCATCTCGGTACTGTGACGCTGTACCACAGAAGGAGCACCCAGACGGAGGTAATCACCAAAAGTATCATATTCGGACAGAGAATACGGGTAGTTAGATATGGCCACGGAGTAAGCCAGAAGCAAGGAAAACAGCCGGTTTTTCCCCACGTTATGAGAGTTTAATTCAAGGATGTAGGCGTGGCCGTCCGCATCTTTAAATACGGTAAAAAGCGGAAGGTGCTCTCCTTCCGGGTCCTTCAAATCTTCGTATAATACCACGTAAAAACGCCCGTCTGTCGCCTTTTTGGCGATCTTCTCCCTGGTGGAAGAGTCGATACCCGGCAAGCTCTTTTCATCTCCCAGTACATCCTGATGGTAATGGGCTCCGAGGAGCCACTCGGAAAAACCCAGCTCCAGGGTGTTACGGTCTACCAGGCGATAAACCTTCTGGTTCAAGTTCAACAGGGCAATGCCGGGGTTCGATCTTGAAAGTTCCCAGCGATGACTTTCCACGGATATTTCCGGCAATTCACAAACAGCCAGCGCGTTGTTCAAACATTCACGAAAAGATGGCTTGCTTTCGGCCATGATCCCTAACTCCTGTTTAAGTTTCTGGAAATTATGTAAAACTGATCCATCTTCCGACTATTGCGTCTTCCTAACTCCGGAACCGGGGATAAAAGCTGACCCGACGGTATTACCGAAACTTCGTGGGAAATAGTACCGAGGGAGTGCTTCGGGCTTCCGGGAGTTACGAAATATTCAATAATCAGACTACGGACTTTAAAATCTTCATTTTAATCGTCTTTTCAATATTTTTGGTGGCAGGAGAGAGTAACACTACCATGAACATGGGACCAATAGTTCTTAAAGAGGCTCCAGAAACCAAATCCAGTAAGCCACCGTCCGGATTTAGCTATATAACATTGTTACAAAGGAAAGGGTTTGTCAATAAGATAAAATTCACAAAATGAAACTCCCCGACAAAACGGGTAGTATCAGAAATTACCGCTTTTCTTTCTTTATATACGCCCCTTGTATCCCTTCCTCTTTGGATAGTTTCTCCTTGAGTAAAAGGGCGTCTGACCGCTTGCTTACGGGATCGAGACTCACGTGATACATCAGGCCCAGCTTTCCGTGCTTCACGGGAGACAGAAACACCCTGTAACCCTTCTTTCTCAACCGCGCCATCAATTCAAGCGCATTTTTTTCCATCCGAAAGGCTCCGACCTGGACAATGTATTGAGTGCCTTCTCCCTTGGCAGCTTTTCCGACTTTTTCGGCAGCCGGTACAGGGGACGAAGTTTCTTTTTGCTGCGAAGATCTGACACTGGTGTGACGGAACTGAGAAGTGGAAGGAACCACTGTGCTAGTGCTGGTCTCTTTCCTGTCACTCCCGGACTTCCCTTTCCCGTATAGCTTATCCAGCCTTTCCTCCCTGGAAACCTTTCCGGACTTCTTCTCTGCTTTTCCGTGAGTCGCGTCGGGCTCACCCGGGGTCATTGTCTCGGGCAGGGGAACTTTCTTGATCAGCACGTTTTTCCCCGGCACTTCGTAAATAACCCGCTGATCTTTCGTTTCTTTCTTTCTCTTGAACATCGGGACGAGGGCCAGAATAATAAAAAAAATAATGATGGAGAGAAAGGTCCATTTAAGTGACACATTTCTCCTGGAACGTACGCCTGTCCCCTTGTCCCTGTAACGATAAATAAATAGCTTATCCCCCATCAATCCACCTGCTTGAGCGCCTTTTCCAGTGCCTTTTTGAACCCGCTGAAAGATCGCTTTATGGTGTCATCATCCACACAGTACGCCAGCCTGAAATACCCCGGGCCTCCAAAGCCGGATCCCGGTACGGCCAGGATCAATTCCTCCTGTAAAATTTTAACAAATTTTACGTCGTCAGAAATGGGGGTCCTGGGAAAAACATAAAAGGCACCTGCTGGAACACTAAACTCGTACCCCGCATCTCTTAATCCCTCACACAGAAGGTCCCTTTTTCTCTTGTAAATACCCTTATCCACGCACACTCCCTGTATGTGCTTTATTAAACGCTGCATCAGGGCAGGGGCGTTTACAAAGCCGAGGATCCTGTTGGCAAGATTGAGTGCACCAAGGAGCTTTTCCCCGTCTTCCGCATCCGGATGAACTGCCACGTACCCGATTCGTTCCCCTGGGATGGAAAGGTTCTTGGAGTAGGAACTGGTAATAATGCTATGAGAATAAGCCTTGAAAAGGGAAGGTACCTTCACGTCGTCATACACTATGTCCCGATAGGGTTCGTCGGAAATCAGGTATATCCTTCGCCCGATTTCGTCGCTTTTCTCATCGAGCAAATTCCCCAGAGCAAGCAGGTCTGACTCGGGGTAAACCTGGCCTGTCGGGTTGTTCGGCGAATTTATTAACACGGCCTTTGTTTTCTCGCTAATGGCGCCAGCGATCTTATCGTTGTCAAGATGGAAGCCTTCCCGCGTCGGTACAGTGACCAGCTGTCCGCCGTGGTTGTCACAGTAGAAGCCGTATTCAACAAAGTAAGGGGCTGGACATATAACTTCGTCTCCCGGATCAAGCAATGCCTTGAGGATAACATTGAGCCCTCCCGCGGCTCCACATGTCATAACGATGTGTCCGGCATCCATTTCTGTTTCCAGAACGCTGCCCAGGTATGAAGCAACAGCATCCCTGGTGTCTTCGTAACCGGAATTCGGCATGTAAGCGTGAATACCCTGAGTATTTTCGGAAACCAGCTTTTGCAGTGTCTTGTCTACAATTTCCGGAGGAGGTACGTTGGGGTTACCGAGGCTGAAGTCACAAACCCTGTCGGCGCCGTGAATGGCCTTTAGTCGGCTTCCTTCTTCGAACATCTTCCTGATCCAGGATGATTTAACCATAAAGTCTTCAATCTTTCTGGATATTGCCATACTATCTTACCCTCCCCTTTTACGATTAAAACCAGAGTATTCCGTAGAGTGAGTTCTACAAGTACCAATTTAGTGCCGCATGGTCAAGTTTTATCAAATTTCTTAACACTATGCCTTTACTTGGTTTCCGGGTTGCCTGTATAATTCACGGAAGTTCCCGAAACGGAACAAAAGCTTTTCATGAAATCGAACAGTT
>JALXAI010000541.1 GCA_026992215.1 Desulfobacterales bacterium
CTGCAGTAACCTGGGAACGGACGCTCTTAAAGCAGCTATAAATGATTACTGGAAAAAACAGGGGCACCCCGAAAAAGTGGTCCCGTTGGAAGATGACCATGAAGAACTCGACAAGGCAGCCTGTTGCGATAGCGATGAGCGGCGGTGTAGACAGTCTGACAACAGCGTTGCTGCTGATGGAACAGGGACTTGAAATCTGGGGGATACACATGGTTGTCGGGAGCCCTGCCAGCCACGGAGGGCGACCCGGTGATTCTCCCCTCGATTCGAAAAAAACTAGGATATCCATTGAGAAGATAAAGGAAAATCTTCAGATCGAAATAAAGATAGTCGATCTTAGAGAGCCTTTTGAAGATTTAATCATAAAACCCTTTGTTTCTTCCTACCTGAAAGGCTTTACACCCAATCCATGTATCCCGTGCAATGCCAGGATTAAGTTTGGAATTCTTTTGGAAAAGGCCTTCGAACACGGGGCAAAGTCTTTTGCGACGGGCCATTACGCCAGGATCAGAAAAGATACGGCCTCGGGACGATGGCAGCTTTTAAGAGGGGTGGACAAGAGCAAGGATCAATCTTACTTCCTTTACCAGCTATCCCAGGAACAACTCGAAAATGCCCTCTTTCCTCTGGGAGAAAAGACCAAGAAGGAGGTGTGCGAGTATGTTAAGGAAAGAAATCTTGTCAGCCTCCCGTCGGAGGAAAGCCATGAGATATGTTTCATCCCGGATAACGATTACAAGAATTTCATAAAAAAGGTAACTGGCATAGACGATTCACCTGGTTACATAATAGATAGAAAGGGGAAAGTTCTTGGCCGTCATAAAGGCATATTCAGGTACACGATTGGACAGAGACGCGGGATTGGTATTCCGGCCAGGGAACCATATTACGTAACGGGTGTAGATCCGGGAGCGAATACAGTGAAGATTGGCAGAAAAGAGGAACTTCTTGGCAGAAGATTTATAGTGTCAGACCTAAACTGGGTATCGATCCCGCGCCCGCACGAAACATTAAAGGCCCTGGTGCAGATAAGATACAGGCATAGGGCTTCCGGGGCCTTGATTGAACTGCTTGGAGAAAACAGGGCCTTGATCGATTTTTTTAAGCCTCAACGAGCGATTACTCCCGGGCAATACGCTGTTTTTTATGACGGTGATCTTCTGCTTGGAGGAGGGCAAATTATCGAGGTTACCGGGTGATCTTCCCATGAAAAAATTTGCCATCAGTACGCTTGGGTGTAAGGTCAACCAGTATGAGTCGGCGTTGATAACGGAATCTCTGGCGAAACTGGGCTACATGCGGGTTGAGTTTGACGAACAATCGGATATTTACATCGTAAACACCTGCACGGTAACGTCAAAAGCCAGCTACCAGTCTCGCCAGTTATTGCGAAGGGTTCTAAGGATGAACCCCGAGGCAATTATCGTGGCGGCGGGCTGTTACTCGGAAATAGAGGCACAAAAGCTGGCTTCCCTGGGCATTGCAACACACATCCTGGGAAACGTTGAGAAATTAGACATCGAATCACATATTAATCATCCGGCAACGGCGAAAAATCCCTATATCGCAGTTTCCGGAACAAAAACCGTCCGAAATGTTAAAACAATCCTGCTCGAAAATTTCCCCGGGAGAACAAGGGCGTTTCTCAAGATACAGGACGGCTGTGATGCCTTTTGCACTTATTGCGTAGTACCTTATGTCCGTGGAAGGAGCAGGAGTGTGGAGAAAAAACAGATTATAAAACAGGTTGAACGTTTTATCGAGCATGGTTTCCGGGAAATCGTGCTTACCGGGATACACATCGGGAAATGGGGAGAGGATTTGAATCCTCGGCAGTCGCTGTCTTTTTTGCTGGACGAAATTCTTGAAAAGTACCCGGAGTGCCGATTCAGGGTCAGTTCCATAGAGCCGCCCGAGGTTACGGAGGAAATCCTGGAGCTTATGGCACGGTGTCCCAATTTTTGCCGGCACCTGCACGTTCCGTTACAGAGCGGCGCGGGTGCCATCTTGGAGAAAATGCACAGGCCGTACACACCGGAATTCTACGAACAACTGTTCAAGAAAGCTCACGGTATGATCCCGGATCTTTCATGGGGGCTTGACGTAATAGCGGGCTTTCCCGGGGAGACGGAAGAGTTATTCCAGCAAACCTATCAATTTATTGACAGGTTACCTGTGGCGTACATGCACGTGTTTCCCTTTTCTCCCAGGGAGCATACCCCCGCTGCACGTTTCCCGCACCAGGTTCCGGGGTCGGATAAAAAACGGAGAGCATCCCTTTTGAGAGAATTAAGTGCCAGGAAACGAAAAGAATTCATGGCCAGGTTCGTGGGAAAGACGCTAGAAGTACTGGTGGAAGGGCAAAGCAGGAGAGACCCCCGGTATCTCCATGGACTTTCTTCCAATTACCTGAGAATCTCGTTTAAGGCGGGAGATGTGAAGCCGAACACGCTGGTAAGGGTAAAGATAGAAAAACTCAAAGAAAACTGTTTGATGGGAAAGGTGGAAAAATCGTGAATTTTCACCAGTTCTTCAAAACGTGATTGCTTATCTTGTTACCCTGTATATTTCTTGTGCTAGGCGGCAGAAATCATCCACCGTCAATGTTTCCGGGCGAGCGTCGGGCGCCACGTCACTCAGCTCAAAAATATCAGCCAGACGATCTCTTATTTCTTTTCCGATTCCGGGCAGGCTTTTTCGCAACATTTTCCTTCGCTGTCCGAAAGTAGTCCTTACTATCCTGATAAACAGCTTTTCTTCTTCCGGTGTAAGTTCCTCGGTTGCGCCTCCCCGCCCGAAATCAATGCTTACCACCATTGAACCTACCTTGGGAGCTGGATAGAATTCTTCCGGTTTAAGGCTGAAACCTTTTGTTATTCGTGCTTTGTAGGCGAAAAGAACCGTCAGTATTCCGTAGTCTTTCGAACCGGGGCTGGCTATGAGCCTTTCTGCCACTTCTCTCTGGAGCATAACCACGGTTCTTTCAATAATCCCGGAATTCTCCCAGAGTTTAAACAACACGGGACTGCTGATATTGTACGGCAGGTTTCCGAGGACCTTGATTTTAGCTCCAGCCACCCCAACAAGGTTCCCGATATCCACTTTCAGAATGTCTCCTTCAATAACTTCAATCCTGTTCTCGAGGCCGTGAAGAATGGTTTGTTCCCGCAACAATTTCACAAGCTCAGGATCCAGTTCCACCGCGTAGAGTTTTTTCACCTTGTGAGCGAGAGGGAATGTAAGAGCACC
>JALXAI010000542.1 GCA_026992215.1 Desulfobacterales bacterium
ACTGGTTGGTGTGCATGGCGTTTGTTTTTTCAACGATTGCTCCGTATCGCGTGAGGACTCCTCCGCCGTCCATGTGGAAGAAAAGAGAATCCTTCAACTTGCCAAATGTACCACATCTCGTATGTTCCTTGTCCAGTGCAACCAGGTCACTCAAATGGGGGAGCTTCCTGGTCTTGATGAAATACTGAGCGCCCAGAGTGGCTGCCCTCATGGCGTGTCCCATGTCCCATCCGAGTGCTGCCAGGCCAATGAATATACCGGTGAACGTGTCGCCGGCTCCAAGGGTACTGATGAACTTAATGACATTATCATCACCTGTGGAAATGATTCGTTCCGCATATTTAAAGCCGTGTACGGGTCCAAGGTTGCATTTTTCCCAGAATACCTCGGCATCTTCCCTGGCAAGAAGCTCGGCCAGCTTTACCCCTCTTCTGCCGTCGCTCACCAGCAGTTTTCCTCCGGACAGACTGAATGAAGCGCGCCCGTGGTTCATACTTCTCGCGATTTCCAGCATACAGCGTTCAAGCCCCTTGATTTCAATGCCGGGTTCCAGGGAAGCCAGTTCTTCCCTGTTAAGGATCATATGGCTCGTATAGGGCAACACTCTTCTTTCAATGAGCTCTTTCGGTGACTCAAACCATCTTAGCATTCGCCTGCGGAAGTAACTCCTGGTTGAGACAAGCTCGCTTGCACAATTAAGAAAGGTGTTACTGAGGCAAAAAAAAGTATCCACCTGCATTGCGTAAGCCACTTGCAGGAGATGGAGTACCAATCTTAGCTCCTCGGGATTGGTAAGGCTGTTCAGAACCAGGTAGGTATCGGTTTCTTTGGCTGATTCATAAAGAAGTTTCTCTATGCCCTCGTAGCGGTCGAGAAGCTTTTGCCGCCCTATTTTTTCTTCGTTCGTCCTGTTGCTTAGGATGGTTCGATCATGCCTTGTACCATCAGGTTTTATGACGGTTATCACGTAGCCTTTCCTGGGGACGAGACCATTGACATGCACGTCCCGCGTTTTACCCGTGTCTACCCTGAGTGCTTTGTATTCGCTCTGAAGGATATTCCAGAGTTTCAACTTTGTGTCGAAAAAGATGGGATGAAACATTGAGATCCTGTTGATCAGAGACGGTGAACCATAGGAAGAGTATATGGAAGCAATGGCCGCAATTATGTTCTTATTGTTTCCTCCAAGCGATATCTTTATCGGTTGCTTGATTTCTATCCTGTGGATATCTGCCTCTGCTTTTAAAAGATCGGGGAGGTTTTCAAGGAGCTGACGAATGATTTGTTCAGTGTTGCCTGCGAGATCAATATCCCTGCTCTGTCGCTGCTTGCCCCCGAATTCAAGGGCATAGAAATGTTTGCCACCTATTTCCATAAGCTCGGCACACGAGAAAGGATTTATGGCAATTTCTTCTCCCGCATCAGTCTTGCCTACAAGGATGGTGCCGATGGGCAAAAAGAGCTTGGTGTCCATGAACATCGCTTTGTTGCCGGTACTTTTAACTATTTCGGCCTGGTCGATGTCTATCATGTAGTCGAATACCGGCACACCACCTATGAAAAAAAACTGTTTTGCCCTGTCCATTTTTCTACTTTCGGCTAATCGTCTGCCAGATTATGTTTACTCGTAGATCCTGATCGATTGCCCCGGTACGATAACGTTCTTTGAGAGATTGTTCCATTTCTTGATTTTACTGATCGGTACTCCAAAGGTTTTGGCAATGGTTGAGAGGGTGTCACCCTTTTTAACCACGTATACCCGGTACCCGGAATGTTTCCTCTTTCGCCTTTTCCGCGCTCTTTTCGGATAGGCACGCATGGCTTCTCTTTTAATTTCCTCGGTGTACCTGGCAAGTACCTCCTGGAACGTCCTTCCGCAACCCGGCGGCACGGAAATTTCGTGAAGCCCCGCAGGGATGTAGTATCCGCGGTAATCAGGGTTTAATTGCTTGATTTCCCTGAAACAAGTATTGCATGCTTCGGCAATTATCCTCATGTGCACGGGAACTTTGGACCTGATCCAAACGTGCTCGGATTTTATCTCGGCGTATTGTTCACCGGCCGGGAGATGGTAGCCGTATTTTTCCGGGTTGCTCAGGATGAGTTTTATGGCAATAATGCGAAAAATGTATCTTTCTGTCTCCCGCGGCAACTTTAGCCTGTAATAATCGCGCACCCCCTGCTCCGCGATCTCCTTGCGCATTCTTATCTCTCCGCAGTTGTACGCGGCCATGGCCAGTGCCCAGGAACCGAATTCGTCGTGGAGTTCTTTGAGGTAATTGAAAGCGGCATTGGTTGCCTTGAAAAAGTTGAGTCGTTCGTCTTTTCTCCTGTTGATGGATAACCCGTAACGGCGACCGGTGGAACGAATGAACTGCCAGTGCCCTGCCGCGCCCTTGGGGGAGTAAGCATAGTCCATGAGATCGCTTTCCGCGACGGCAAGGTATTTTAGATCATCCGGTAAGCCTTCTTCATCCAACCTCTTTTCAATGTGAGGAAAGTACCTTGTTTTACGCTTGAGCCATAAATATACCTGGGCATGATTGTAAACCGATATGATGAATTCACGCTCCAGCCTTTCCCTGACGTCCCTGTACTGCAGCGGGACGGACTCACCGCAAAGCTCCACTTCCCTGGGTAAGGGAAAAAAGGGAACCCGGGGCACTGACGTGATGTTACTACGGATGGCTTCTTTGGGATTTGCAGTGACACCCTGTTCCCCCCCGCGGGAGTGAGGAGTAATAACGAGGGATATCAGCAGGACCACGCACGTCGCAAGCAGATATCGCCCTGATGTATCACGCGGTTTTTCCCCGCGGGGCAGCATGTTTTCGGCAAGCTGCCGTGTAAACGCAAGTGCTAATCTCGGGCTGAAAACATGTCGCATATTCATTCACATATTTCCAGGTTATTAAAAAAGAACGCTATTTCGGTGGCTGCCGTTTCCGGGCTGTCTGAGCCATGAACAATATTTTTTTCTACATCCGACGCGAAATCTTTCCGGATTGTACCGGGAGCCGCTTCCTCTGGGTTCGTGGCTCCCATGAGTTTCCTGTTTCTTGCGATAACGTTCTCCCCGGCAAGAACCATGGCGACAATGGGGCCGGAGGACATAAACGAGGTAAGACTGTCAAAAAACGGTTTATCCCTGTGAACAGCATAAAATTGCTGGGCTTTTTCTTTGCTCAGGTGCACCATTTTCATTGCCAGTATCTTTATTCCCGCTTTTTCAAATCTCCTGATAACTTCTCCGATAACTCCCTTTCCCACCCCATCAGGCTTGATGATCGACAGCGTTTTTTCCATTAACTTACCTCCCTTGAAGTTGTTGTAGTACTATTATAGTGATATGGCTAAGAATCGAGCAAATATATCTGCCTTTTCTTTCATGGTAAGGTTAAATGAAAACCCTCAAAGGGTCGTTAGCCCTCAAACCCCGAGTTTCTCCAAAACAGCTTAACCCCTTATCCCTGTGCCGCTCATCTGTTTCTGTTTTTTCCGGAACGAAGCATTGCCCCGATTTTCTGTCCTCCCCAGAAAGGAGGTATAAGAATGGGTATCCAGTAAAAAGGGACAGACAGGGTGTTTCTCGCAAGATAAATAAAAGGCACCGGTATATGTATGGCAAGAAACCAGCTTACGGAAAACTTTCTGCACCTGTCTCTCCAGTACCCAAAAGGCAGGTTGATCAGAAATACAAATGCAACAAGCAAGGCAATCTTGTATGGCAAAGGAATATTAATATCGGACAACTTGGAAAAAATATTTCCCATGGCTAACCGTAGATCAGGGATTTAACAACACGTATAATATCTTCCGCCGCCTGAAGAATCTGCTCCGTTGTTGTGTACCTGCCCGTGGAAAACCTAAGGGTTCCCCTTGCATACTGTTTAGAAACACCCATGGCATCAAGGACATGAGATATCTTGGTCCCGCCGCTGTGGCAGGCAGAACCTCCTGATACAGCAACCGAGCTTAACCTGCAAGTAATTTGACCGGCGTCTATTCCGGGAAAACTTACACTGGAGGTATTGGGCAACCGCTTGTCCGGGTGACCGTTTACCCTTATATCCGGCAGCGACTCTCTTAGTTTTGACTCGAGTAAATCCCTCGTGTTTTTCATATTTTTGAAATTATCTTCGAAATTGCTACGGGCAATCTCACACGCCTTTCCCATGCCGGCAATTTCTATCACGTTTTCTGTCCCCGACCTCAGGCCTCTTTCCTGTCCCCCTCCATGAATCAGCCTGGGCAGTTTTAGTCCGTCCCTGATGTACAGGGCTCCTATTCCCTTGGGGGCGTAAACCTTGTGACCAGCAATTGACATGAGATCCACGCCGAGCTCTCGGACGTCCGTGGCTATCTTTCCCGTGGACTGGGCAGCATCGGTATGAAACACGATGTCCCTGTCACTTATTATCTCCCTTATCGCGGAGAGAGGTTGAATCGACCCGACTTCGTTGTTGGCATGCATCACGGTAATAAGTATCGTCTCCGGGCGTATTTCTTGCGCCAGCCGGTCGAGGTCGATAATGCCGTGCTCATCTACTGGAAGAAAGCTCACTTCAAAGCCCTGGCTCATGAGATACATGCACGGTTCCAGTATTGACGGATGCTCAATGCGCGTGGTTATTATATGGTTACCCCTATCCCTGCGGGTTTCCGCAATACCTCTCAGTGCATGATTGTTTGACTCGGTTGCGCCACTGGTGAATATGACTTCATCGGGCTGGCAATTTATTAGCTCTGCCACCCTTTCCCGGGCCTTTTCTATCGCCTTTTTGGGTTCTTTTCCGTAATAATGAGTGCTGGAAGGATTTCCAAAGTGTTCTTTCATAAAGGGTATCATTGCATCGATTACTTCTGGGGCCAGGGGAGTTGTCGCGTTATAGTCGAGGTAAATGGGTCTGTCCATGATTTCTCCTTATGATCTGAAGTTGGCGCTTTTTATGCCATAGCGCCTCATGATATGCTGAAGCGCCTGCCTCTCCATGCCGCACATTTTCGCAGCATGAGTAACGTTTCCCCCGCTCTTTCTTAAAGCATTGGAAATATATTCCACGTTGAAATTTTCAAGCACCATGGCCTTGGCCTTCTTGTAGGGCAGGCTGTTGATATCGTCCAGGTCAAAGCATACCCTGCGCTTTTCTGTTGTTTCCCAGCCCACGTCAGCCGGGTATATTACGTCCCCGGGGGCAAAAAGGATGCCGCGCTTTATAATGTTTTCCAGTTCCCTGACGTTTCCTTCCCACGGATGGCGTAAAAAAAGTTCCATCAATTCAGGGGAAACCCTTTTGGGTTCCTTGCCAAGTTCCGCGCAGAATTTCTTCAGGAAGTAATCGGTAAGCAGCGGGATATCCTCAACCCGCTCCCTCAATGGTGGCATATGAACCGGCAGAACATTCAACCTGTAGTAAAGGTCTTCTCTGAACTGACCTTCCTTGAGTTTTGCCACCAGGTCTCGGTTTGTCGAGGCGATCACCCGGACATCTATTTTCACGCTTTTTGTCTGCCCGAGAGGCTTTATTTCTTTTTCCTGGAGCACCCGCAGTAGCTTTGTCTGTATCGCCGGGCTGATATCTCCAATCTCGTCCAGGTAGATGGTTCCCTTGTGTGCTTCCTCGAAAAGCCCTTTCTTGTTAGTGGTTGCGTGCGTAAAGGCCCCTTTCTTGTAACCGAAAAGTTCGCTCTCCAGAATATTTTCCGGCAACGTGGGGCAGTTTACCGGGACAAAGGGCTGGCCGTGTCTGTTACTCAAAGCATGGATCGCTCTTGCCGCAAGCTCTTTCCCAGTCCCTGATTCCCCGGTAATGAGCACTGTTATATCGGTCTTGGCAACCATCTGGATTGTTTCAAACACCCTCTTCATTTTTGCCGAGGAACCAACTATATTCTGGAATACTTCTTTTTCTTTGACCCGGAGCTGCAGCCTGATGTTTTCACGAACCAACCGGCTTCGCTCGAGCGCTTTCTGCAGCAGGTGGACGAGCTTTTCGTGATCGAAGGGCTTGACCACGAAATCGTATGCCCCGGCCTTGATTGATTCTACGGCGGACTCCACCACCCCGTAAGCCGTCATCATGACTACCGTTATCCACGGATTCCTGTCCTTTATTTTTTCCAGCAGTTCAAGGCCGTTCATCCCGGGCATCTTGATATCCGCCAGGACGAGGTCCACGCTTGTGCTTTCCAGGATCTCCAGCGCCTTCCGTCCTGTTTCTGCTGTTATAACTTCGCAGTTGAGATCCGGCTCAAGAGTCCGCTTCAACAAATTCAGCATGTCTTTTTCGTCATCTACTACTAAAATTGTTTCCATGGCTCAGCAACATGTTCAAAATCAGGTTTTGTTCTTGTAATCTCTAACAGGCAAAGTAATAATGAAAGTGGTGCCTTCCCCAACCTTGCTTTCCACTTCGATGTTGCCTCCGTGGTCCTGTATTATGCCGTAACTGACTGACAGTCCGAGACCCGTTCCTTTACCCGTTGGCTTCGTGGTAAAAAACGGATCAAAGATATGTGGCAAATTATCACGTAAAATTCCACAACCGGTATCCGTAAACGTGATGATAACAGTATTGTCTTTGGCGTCAAGGTCAGATTTTATCCTGATCCGCCCGGTACCATTAATGGCGTCCTTGGCATTCATCAGGATGTTCATGAAAACCTGTTTTATCTTTTCCGGGTCAATGGTCATCTCCGGGAGTCCTTCACTCAAATCGGCCGCTATTTCAATCCCGTTCATCTCAAACTGGTGTTCCATTACCTTCAATACGTCCCTTAGCAATTCGTTTATGTTGCTTTCAATTTTTTTCGTCTCGGTGCTTCTGGCAAAGTTTAAAAGATCTTCAACGATAGCCTTGCAATTTCGTACATGTTTTTCAATAATTTTCAAGTCCGAATACCGCTGGGTTTCCGGTTTTTCGTATCTTAGCAAAAGCTGGGTGTATCCAAGGATCATTCCAAGGGGATTGTTGATTTCGTGTGCAAGGCCAGCGGACAATTTCCCGAGAGACGCCAGCTTGTCGGCTCTCAACATGTGTTTTTCAATTTCCTTCCTGTGAGTAATGTCCTTGATTACACCCTGCAACGTTTCCGGGTCGTCTTCCTGTCCCGGCTGGATGGTGCAACTGAATAAAACCGTTTTTGTTAATTTGTCACCTGATACGACCTTTGTTTCGTAATCGGTAATCATACCCTTTGCGTGCAGTTCATCAAAGACGTAGTAAAAATCTTTCTCGTTTGCAAAAATATCCCTGAGATTGAACTTGCCGATAACCTCGGATTTGTCATTTAACCCGAGCAATTCCAGCCCCGACTTGTTAATGTCCAGAAAATTTCCCGAGTTATCTGCCACGAAAAGCATATCGTTCGATCCTTCGAAAATCCTTCTGTACTTGGTCTCGGAGGCCTGAAGTTCGGCAGTTCTTGCAGATACCAGGTCCTCAAGGTGACGGTTCAGCCAAACGAGCTTTTCGCTGAACTTCTGGATCTTTTGCTTGTCTTTGACGATCTGGAAATAGATGTTCTGCACCCGCTGAAAAAAAAGGGTTATCGAAGCTACCAGGACGAACATGATGCTGTTCATGGCACCACTGTAAGGGCGCAGATCAAGCCATATCGATTTCTTGCCACTGATGATCAAGAGGTGTTTCAATATGTGGCCGACTGACCTGGATATGGAAAATGCAAACAGGGCAAGTGACAGCCACAGCAAATACGTCCATATTACGTTGGTGGGATCCTCCTTCTTTTTTTTCTTAACCAGCGTCACACATAAGAACGATATTACGATCATGGCGGCTGAACCGATAAGGTCTATAATATAGATGGGGTAAAATGGTAGCATAGTAAAAACCGCTAAAAATGCACTTCTTTATTTTTGAATCCCGAAAGACTATGGTCTTTGTTATTAATGACCATGGGATGCCCGTCTTCGTGCAGGCGTCTTATACCGAGGTATAGAAGAAATATCGCGGGTACGCATAGCAAATGATCCATCTTGCCGACGTAATAAACAATAAGCTCCGGATGGTCCTTAATTACGAGCATCCTGGACCAGTTAGCCTGGTTGCCTATAAACACGGAAGCGTCGAGATGGTCGTCGATCCAGTGAACAAGCATGGCATCAATATTCCACAGGGCGAACAGGATGCCGGAATACTGTATGAGTCTCCAACCCTTTTGTTCAACAAACCTGTTTTTTCTGAGCCAGTAGACAAGGAAAATCATGCTGGTCATAAAGAAAATATGTGCCATCTGGTGTGCAAAAAGACCCTCGGGCCTGTCATGGATCTGTGTAGCCCACGAAACGTGGGGCAGGGCGAGAATTACCCAGGTGATAATAATCAGGGTTAAAGTCGGGAATATAATGTTCTTGTGTTTCCTGGCGGTTAGCTTTACGGTGGCCATGGTTACTTAATCCTGATCAGGTTATATTTTCTGCTCCCGAGTTCCAGTTTTTCGGCGTATTCAAGCTGCACTTCCGGGTCGATTTTGGGGTAAAGAGCTCTGAACTTGTTGGCCCCTGGTTCATGGGCCTTTTTTAGCCTCGAATCAACCCTTCCCTGTTGCTGGTTGACCAGGTCGTATGCAGCTTGATCTATTGCAACCGGGTCATTGCTTGCCAGTATACCCACATCGTTTACAAAGGGAACATCGCTATAGTGGTAGCAGTCGCATTCCGGGGTGATATTGGTGACGAAGTTGACGAAGAGGGAACGATCTTTTTTCCCCTTTAAAACTCCCACGGTATATTCAACCATTTTTCTCTGGAATTTAACACCGTCGGTGTCCCACCTTATCTCGAGGGCATTTTGAGGGCATACTACCAGGCAGCTTCCGCAACCAATGCAAAGATCATCAAAAGTGGCGGCTTTTCCGTCTTCATCGGATACCCGTATTGCGTCTGCAGGGCAGTGTATAGAACAGGTACCACATCCTATGCATTTCTTTTTGTTAACTTTTGGAGAAACTTCGCTGTGCTGTGCCATCTTGCCCCTTCTTGAAGCACAACCCATCCCAAGATTCTTTATGGTACCCCCGAAACCGGATAGTTCGTGCGCCTTGAAGTGGGCGAGGCTGACAAGTGCATCCGCATTTACAATTTCGGTTCCAAGGTAAACCTTATCGTATATTTCCTGGTTTATTTCTATCGCTTCTTCAGATGCTCCCCTGAGTCCATCGGCGATCAGTACCGGAGCGCCGACAACGCTGAAGTCAAACCCGTTTTCTATGGCTGTTACAAGGTGATCCACGGAGTTTGACCTGCTCCCCACGTAGAGCGTGTTTGCGTCGGTGAGAAAGGGTTTCAGTTTCCATGACCTTATCGTGTCCACTACTTTCCTCACGTAAATGGGGTGTATATATGAAGTATTTCCCTTTTCTCCGAAGTGAATTTTTACGGCGACCAGGCTCTTTTTGGGAAGAGTTGCTTCCCACTTGACTTTTTCTATTAAATCACCGATTTTCTGAAGCGTTGTGCGCTTTATGGACGCCCTCATATCGATGAAGAACACATCTGATCCCATGGCTTCTCCTTCTTTTCGCAGGGTTTAGTGTTTCATTCCGTATAACCAGCCAATGTATATAATATAAAGTATGAGAAATGCTCCTCCTTCCCATCGCCCTATTTGCCTTTTTGTAAGCGCAAACGGGATTAACAAAAGGGCAAAACCGAGCATAACAGGCAAACCAATGGTTATGAGATTACTCGATATCGTAATAGGACAAATTGTAGCCGTGGCTCCGCCCACGAGCAGTATGTTAAAAATGTTGCTCCCTATCACGTTGCCCAGCGCTATCGATGGCTCTTTTTTCCATGTGGCCATGAGCGATGCGGAAAGCTCCGGTAACGAGGTTCCGAAAGCAACGAGGGATAAGCTGATAATTGCTTCGCTTATCCCGAGGATTCTTGCTATGTTTACTGCTCCCTTTAAAAATAATTCCGCTCCCAGAACCAGCCCGATGCCTCCGATTATTATATAAAGGACCAGCCTGAAAGTGGAGTCCTCGATTTCAGTTTTCTCCGTTTCAGGGTTCAGTGCATTGCGCGCGCAGTAGTATAAGAAAATAGCAAAACACGACAGCAGAATAAAGCCCATCCACCTCGTTATCCTGAGGTTGAAAGCGAAGGTATAGATGATGAGGCTCGACACGATCATGAACGGGATCTCGTACTTGACGGTTCCCCGGTCAACCTCAATGGGTTTTATGATGGCGGTAATACCAAGTATCAACCCGATGTTACATATATTGCTTCCCACGATATTCCCGAAGGCGATGTCACCCTTGCCGTGAGCGGCACTTACAAGAGTTGCTGCCAGTTCCGGGGCAGAAGTCCCGAAAGCTACCAGCGTCAGCCCGATTATCATGGACGACACCCCGAATTTTCTGGCTATTGCCGCGCTTCCCGCAACAAGCCAGTCAGCCCCCTTGGTCAACAATAAAATCCCGGCAGCTACAAGAAAAACGCTGTAGAGAACAATACCCATGCCGATAAATCCTCGTTGGAGGCAATATGTATAATAGTGGTGCGCATGATTTCAACTGTTCGATTTCATGAAAAGCTTTTGTTCCGTTTCGGGAACTTCCGTGAATTATACAGGCAACCCGGAAACCAAGTAAAGGCATAGTGTTAAGAAATTTGATAAAACTTGACCATGCGGCACTAA
>JALXAI010000543.1 GCA_026992215.1 Desulfobacterales bacterium
GTCATAGAAGGCATCATGTAATCAACTATGATGGCGTCGACCGGTGGACTCCCGCGGAAAAATTCGTATGCCTCGTAAGGATCATAGAAAGCTATCACATCGTGTTGGGTACCAAACAGCATTTCAAGTGTTTTAAGCAGTGCCATGTCATCGTCTATAATCACAATCTTCATTCTTTTCCTTTGTAGAAATGAATCCCGGGTTCAATCTAACGGGATCTCGTACAAGCAGGAAGCGGGTAGTACCCGGTACTACCACAGAGCAAGGGGAGTGCCAAAGCGCCTCGCTTCTTCGCATGAAATCCTGGTGGCGGTTGGTGATTTTCTCCATACCGTACTTGCGGTACAGGTTTTTTCGGTGCGGATTACTTGAGGGAAAGCTTGCCCGCCGGGGTGTCTCCCGCGCTTCTTTTTCCGCGACTTCAAGGTAACGATGTCCTTTGATCGTGAAATTCCACGCGGCTATCCCAATATTACATCGAAGGTGGGCGCCGGGCGCATTGCCAGGGCAGAGAGAAACAACTGACCTTAGGCAAACGGTATCAGGGAAACCACCGGTTGCTTTTTCTTGAAAGATTTTCACGCGTTGTTGAGACCAGCTAATATGAGGTCATGGGTATGGGTGGTTTTGAAACAGTAACACTTTTGTATCAGCCGAAGACAGGGAAAGCCCCAGATTTAATTATCCTGCTTTGATCGGTTGAAACCTTTTTTCTGCCGGTTGAAACAATCTTTCAATCTCCCTTAGCTTGAAAATCCAGGATAAAATTCTGCTTTTTCTCGATGGCATGTAAACCATTTTCGTCCTGGAATCGTCTACACGATCAAAAAACAGAAAGGAGGCGCAAAATGAGTAAGGTTGGAAAGATGATGGTTTTGGCCGCAGTTCTGGGACTGGTTTTCTGGGGGGGTGCTCCTGCTCATGCCGGTTGTGTTCATGGTAAAGGCTGGGCTAAGGGAAAAGGTGTGGCTCACGGGCGCATGATTGGCGCAGGGCACGGAACGGCAACCGGTACCGGAATGGTAATATGGAGAGACCAGAGCGGGCATATCCACACCAAAAGGGGTACAGGAACTGTTTCAGGAAAGGGCATAGTGATTGGTCACGGGACGGTTGCTGGCAAGGGTGTCGTGGCCGGGAAAGGCTGGGCCAGGGGAAAAGGACACGCCGGCCATTTTTAATCGAGTCCTAAACGAGTAATTAAACGAACTTTTTCCTCATCATAAATACCGTTTATTATCAATCTCCCACCTGCACGGACTGAAAGCGGGGTTTTCAGTCCGTGGTTTTTTCCCTGAAAATTTGGTCCACGGGTTACAAATTCTTTTTCGCTTTTTAATGTGACCCTGTGCCGGGTACGGCCTTTCCTGATTTCCGCCAAAGCGGGTAGAAAGCTTCTCTTAAGAAATGTAACGTTTTTACATGTCTCAATTCTTGTGCCGAGATTGCAAAACCTTGCGCTAATCAACGGAAGGAAAGGCTTTTGGTCAAGTGCGGCTTGAAGTGTTTTCCTGGACCCTGAACTTCTTGTCAAATCAACTGCAGGGTTGTTTACAGCTCTTTCGAATCAGCTTATAATGCGGTGGTTCCTCGTTTACTCGGGAACGAGGAAAAAAGGAGGGTGCGGTACTCCTGTCTGGGCATTATTTGACGGACGGTATGATAATTGCTCCATGAACGGTTTACAGTTCCCTGTTTGGGTACAGGGGTTTTAGTAGCCGGTAAGCTTTCCGGATTTTTTGTTTGCGGAGTAATCCTGCCATATTTGAAAATCGCGCAAGTTTGAAATGGGAGGTCATTTATGGACTTTCGATTAACCAGGAGGAGTTTTTTCAAGCTGGTGGGTTCGTCGGCATTGATTGGACTCATTAACAGGTCTGTCCCGGTTTATTCGGCGAGCAGAAATGGAATAAGGGTTGCCAGCAGGAAAGAGACGGGGAATGCCGTGGAGTATGACCTCGTAATCGAGCGAAACCCGCTAAACATAGGCTTAAAAGAGGGCTTCCCCATAACGATAAACGATTCCTTCCCGGCCCCGTTGATCAGGCTAAAAGAAGGTAAAAGGGCTATCCTCAGAGTAAGAAATGAAATGAACGTGTCCACATCCATTCACTGGCACGGGGTCATACTACCGTTTAAGATGGACGGAGTCCCCGGAGTGGTTTTTCCCGGCATAGCTCCGAAGGAAACGTTTGTTTACGAATTTCCCGTGGTGCAGAGCGGAACCTACTGGTACCATTCTCACACCGGTCTTCAGGAACAACTTGGTCATTATGGCCCGTTGATACTTGAGCCCAGGGAAGGAGAGCCATTTGAATACGATCGTGAATATGTAATCTTGCTCTCCGACTGGACTTTTGAAAATCCGGAAAAAGTTTTGATGCATCTCAAGAAGTGGGACGGATACTACAATTACCAGAAGCGAACCCTGTTTGATTTTTTCACCGATGTCGAAAAATCCGGACTGGGTAAGGCTCTGAAAAAGAGTCTCATGTGGTCAAAAATGAGGATGAATCCAAGGGACATCGCGGACATAACCGCCGCCACCTACACGTATCTTATGAATGGTTTGACGGCCGATGAAAATCAGACGTTTTTGTTCAACCCCGGGGAGAAGGTGAGGCTCAGATTTATCAATGGTTCCGCGAACACCTATTTTGACGTCCGAATTCCGGGCTTGAAAATGACGATAGTTCAGGCTGACGGGCAAAATGTGCAACCGGTCGAGGTGGACGAGTTCAGGATAGCGGTGGCGGAAACCTATGATGTGATAGTTGAACCGGCGGATTACCGGGCCTACACGGTTTTTGCCGAGTCCATGGACAGAAGCGGCTACACCAGGGGAACTCTTGCGCCGGAGCGCGGCATGAAAGCGCCTTTACCGCCAAGAAGGCCTCCCGCGGAAAGAGGAATGAAAACCATGGGAATGGAAATGGCCATGGGTATGGATATGAAAGCAGGCAAGATGGCTGGGCAGAAAATGAAGCCGGGGATGAAAAAAATGAACCGCAAAAGGTTCTGTGAAGGCTGCGATGTGGAATACATCCCTGAAAGTTTTGGCGTGGATGCTGCGATGAGGGTAAAAAAACCGATATGCAGACTGGACGATCCCGGTGTGGGACTGGAAAACGTAAGACATAAAGTTCTTACCTATGCCGATCTCAAGAGCATAGAGCCGTTTGAGGAAAGAGAGCCTGACAGGACTGTAGCCATTCATTTGACCGGCAACATGGAACGATTCGTGTGGAAAATGTGGGCTTACGACGGGAAAAATCTTACCTCTGAGTTTCACCAGTTGATTGATATGGCGTACGGAGAAAGGGTCAGGATTGTTTTTGTCAACCATACTATGATGGATCATCCCATACACTTGCACGGAACGTGGATGTACGTGGACAACGGAAATGGTGAACATAACCCGAGGAAGCATACCATTAATATTAAGCCTGCGGAGAAGGTTTGTGTTGAAGTTGAAGCGGATGCCATCGGAAACTGGGCCTTTCACTGTCACCTTCTTTACCATATGCACACCGGGATGTTCAGGGTTGTAAGGATTTGCTAAAAGGGGAGGGGAGTCGGATGAAAATTGTTCGGACGATGATACTTATGTTTTCTGCAATGCTTATCAGCAGCGTTTGCCTGGCGGAACCGGTGGCCAAAAAATGCGAGACCTATCCGGTTAAACCCATGGAACCTCTTTACTACGGCCAGGTTTTGCTGGATCGCCTTGAATACGTAATTGAGAAAGATAACAGGAAAAATATCGACTATGAACTTACCGGCTGGTACGGAGGAGATCACCGGAGGGTCTGGTTGGAAGCGGAGGGCGTTCACGAGACCAGGAGCGGTGACGGGGAAGTGGAGCGCCTTGACGTGATGTATGGCCGGTTAATTTCACCGTTCTGGAACGCCAGGGTTGGAGTTGGCTATAAGGGGCTTTACGGCGAGAATTCCGAAGACAGGGTATTTGGTGTCATCGGACTTAAAGGGCTTGCTCCATACATGTTTGAGGTTGATACCAACTTGAGAGTATCAAACGAGGGAGAAGTACTGATAGACTTTGAAGCCGAATACGACGTGCTTTTGACCCAAAGACTGGTACTGCAGCCTCGCCTGGATTCCCTGGTTTCTTTTAACGAGATAGAAGAAATGGGGGTGGGTACAGGCATAAATTCGGTGGATATCGGTTTCAGGCTTCGCTACGAAATTCGCAGGGAGTTTGCTCCGTACGTTGGTGTAACGTGGCATAAGAAATTCGCAGGTACCGCAAGCATTGCCGACAGGGAAGGAGAACCCACGGAAAGTACGGATATTTTTGTTGGTTTCAGGGTGTGGTTTTAGAATGCTCCGGGCCCTTGAGCCATAAGTTGTTGTTTAGATTACTTCCTTTTGAACATGTAACGTTTTAATGTGTCATAATTTTCATTGCTGCGTTTTGTCCGTTTCTAGTCACCAGAGGCGGACTTACAATCCTTCGGAGGCGGATTTACAACCCTGAGTTAGGTTTTAAGTGTTAAGTGAGAACAGCTTGCCGCAACGCGGCAGAGCTCATTTCTCCAATCGGCGCCCCAGATTGGTGAAATGAAAAAGTTTTTCTTTGCGTACTTTGCTTGCCCTGTTAAATCCCATTGGGCTATTTAACTGGGGCGTCTTTGTGGTTTTAAAGCAAAGCGCTGCGCTGAGCCTGCGGCGCCCTGAGCCTGTCGTCGAAGGGTTGAAGGGTTGTATCCTAAATTTTGGTTGCGGCTTCGTTGCTTGGTTTTCATTGCTACTTTGGAGGTGCAGGAGCTGTCCGGCATTCCGGGATAACGACACGGGGTGATGGCGCAGGACGCAACACCCATCCCGTGCGTAGCGAGTGATTCCCCGCCTAGTTTTCCTCCTTGGCGGTGAATTTTTCGGGATTTTCCTCGAACTTAACTCCGCATGATTCGCTGCAGAAGTAATAAGTTTTTCCCTGGTATTCCTTCGTGACGGCTGCCTTGGTTTCGTCAACTTCCATTCCGCATACGGGATCTTTTGCCATTTTGTCCCTCCTCTATTTTAGGGTTAACTGGTAAAAAACGCGGCAATCAAACTCCTATCTTGACGGTTCTTAGCCGCAGGGCATTCATTACTACCGACACGGAACTAAAGCTCATTGCAGCGGCCGCTATAACGGGGCTGAGCAGGATGCCGAACCAGGGGTACAGTATGCCTGCCGCCACGGGTACTCCAAGAGCATTGTAAACAAAGGCAAAAAACAGGTTCTGTTTGATATTTCGCATTGTTGCCCGGCTTAATTCCCTTGCCCGCACGATTCCGTTTAAGTCTCCTTTTATCAGGGTTACTCCGGCGCTTTCCATGGCGACATCCGTTCCGGTGCCCATGGCTATGCCCACGTGTGCCTGGGCGAGAGCCGGCGCGTCGTTAATACCATCTCCGGCCATGGCGACAATGTGCCCTTCGTCCTGGAGCTTTTTAACAACGGAAGCCTTCTCGTCCGGCAGCACTTCCGCGATCACGTCATCCAGATCGAGTTTTCTTGCCACCGCTTCGGCAGTTGCCCGATTATCGCCGGTGAGCATGACAATTTTCAGATTGTCTTTGTGCAATTTCTCTATTGCTCTCGGGGTGGTTTCCTTGATCGGATCAGCCACCGCGATTATTCCCGCCAGTTTCCCGTCTATTGCCACGAACATCACCGTCTGTCCCTCGGATCGCATTTCCTCTGCCTGCCCGTGAAGCGGGCCCACATCGACACCGAAATCACCCATAAGTTTCTGGTTCCCTAGGATTACTTTTTGTCCGTCTATCGTGGCGGAAACGCCCTTGCCGGTGTGGGACTCAAACCCTTGCGGTTTGGCAAGTGACACTCCGCGTTTTTCCGCGTATTCTACTATTGCTGCGGCAAGCGGATGTTCGCTTCCCTTTTCCAGACTTGCTACCAGAAATAGCAGCCGTTCCTCGTCGACGGAACCAGAAGTAACTACGCTGACAACTCTGGGTTTTCCCTCTGTCAGGGTGCCTGTTTTGTCCACCACCAGGGTATCCACCTTGCGCATCATCTCTATTGCTTCCGCGTTTTTGAATAACACCCCCAGGGTGGCACCTTTTCCGGTCGCGACCATGATGGACATCGGTGTGGCAAGTCCGAGGGCGCAGGGACATGCTATGATCAGGACGGAAACCGCGGCAATGAGCGCGTGAGCAAGCCTTGGTTCCGGCCCGGCAAAGTACCAGGCAACAAATGCCGCTGCCGAGATAGCAATTACCGTGGGAACAAAGTAACCCGCAACCACGTCAGCCAGCTTTTGAATAGGAGCCCTGCTTCTCTGTGCTTCCGCGACCATGGCCACTATTCGGGCAAGAAGAGTATCAGATCCGACCTTTTCGGCTTCCATTAAAAGGGATCCGGTTCCGTTTACCGTGCCACCCACTACTCTGTCGCCCGGACGCTTTTGCACGGGAATAGGCTCGCCGGTAATCATTGATTCGTCCACGTTACTCGTTCCTTCGAGCACCACTCCATCAACGGGTATCTTTTCTCCGGGTCGCACCCTGAGCTGATCTCCTTTTCGGACATGTTCAAGGGGTATGTCCACTTCGGTTCCGTCCTCGTTTACCTTTCTGGCAGTTTTGGGCGCGAGACCAAAAAGCGCTTTTATGGCGGCTCCGGTTTGACTTCTCGCTCGCAACTCCATCACCTGTCCCAGGACAACGAGGACAACGATCACCGAAGCAGCTTCAAAATAAACACCGACAGTACCACCTTCTCCTTTCATAATCTCCGGGAAGATGTCCGGGAAGAGAACGCCAATAACGCTGTAGAGGTAAGCCACCGAAACACCGAGCCCGATAAGGGTGAACATGTTGAGGCTCCTGTTAATTATCGAGCGAAATCCCCTTACAAAAAACGGCCACCCGGCCCAGAGTACCACCGGCGTTGAAAGGATGAACTCGATCCATTGAAAGGTCTTATGGTCGGCCAGCCTGTCCAGGTAGGCTCCGCCCGGAATCAGGCTTCTCATGGCAATTACCACCACGGGAAGCGTAAGTACGGCCCCCACCAAAAAGCGCCTTAGCATGTCCCTGTACTCGGGGTTCTCCTCTTCCTCGGAAATCGTGCGGGGTTCGAGAGCCATACCGCATTTCGGGCATGTCCCCGGAGTGCTCTGAACTATTTCCGGATGCATGGGGCACGTGTATTCGGTCTTCGTAACAGGCATCGCGGATACAACCGGTTCAAGTGTCATCCCGCACTTCGGACACGTTCCGGGAGCGCCCTGCACAACTTCCGGGTGCATCGGGCAGGTATACTCTTTTGTTACGGTTTCGGATCCGACCGGATCTGCACCGTGTTCAATCGCGTGATCCGAAGGCTTATCCCCGTGGGTGCCATGGTGATCAACGAATTCGCCCGGGTTTTCTTCAAACTTTAACTTGCAGTGTTTACTGCAGAAAAAATAGTTCTTTCCTTTATGCTCCACCCTGAAAATCGAGTCTTCATCCACTTCCATCCCGCACACGGGATCAACATGAACCGGGCTTTTTTCACTTTCAGGCTCTTTGCTGTGCGCGTGGTGATTTCCTTCCATGATTAACTCCTCCCTAACCGCTGTCCGTGTTCGTTGCGGCCAGGAAAATTCTTTCACCCGGATTGAAAAATTCTTTCAATCGGGTTGATACACCGGCATGCTACCTGTCTTATGCCTTCAAATCTTGCTTCCTGGCTTCGAATTCTTCCCTGTCGATTTCTCCCCTGGCGTATCGTTCTTTAAGTATTTCCAGTGCCCTGGCGGTAGACTGGTCATTCGCGCCCCTGTTGCCGAAACCGAAAAGCCACTTGACCAGGAACACTACTCCAAGGATTATCAATCCCCAGAAGACGATCATGAAAATCATTCCGAAGATCCCCATGCCCCAGCCCATTCCCATTCCGGGGTGCGAAAACCAGTTGCCGTGATAGCGCTGGGCAAGGGCATTTAGCGGGTTAAATAGAAGGAAGATGCCTGGTAGCGCCAGGCAAGCTTGCCATTTTCGTCGTCGTTTTTCCATGTTTTCCCTCCATAAACCTCGCAGGTTGTTTGTCCTTTTTTTCTTACTCCTTATACGAAGCATTTATCGTACCGTTTTCCAAAAAGAAACCCCTGGCGGCAAGCTTTGAGTGCTTAATTCGGAAGTTTTCAAACATTGCTTTGGAATCCGGTTGCAATGTCGCGGGAGCGTAGGGCACCGCTTTTTTAAAAAAACGGTTGACTGCGTCGTGAAATTAAGTAGGTTCCCGGGATAGATTGCAATTGCTTGCGGAGCGAGAAAATGCTGGTAGTCAGCAAACTTAGAAAGAGCTATAGCGGGGCGCCTGTTCTTGACAATGTTTCCTTCGAAATCCCTGAGGGTACCGTCACCGGGATAATTGGCCCGAATGGTGCCGGCAAATCAACTCTGCTCAAGATTATTACCGGTTTTGAAACCCCCGAAAGTGGTCAAGTTCAGTTAATGGGGAAGAAGGTAACGTCTTTTTATGAAAAGATGTCGATAGTTTCGTACATGCCGGAATACATCGAAATATATCCCGAGTACTACGTGTTTGATTTCATAGATTTTGTTTTTTCCGCTACCCGGCATAAAGATACGGGGCTTGTGACGGCGCTTAACCTTGGGTCGGTAGGATTCACGAAGATAAAAAACCTCTCCAAGGGGTACAAACAGAGACTTAAGCTTCTGATCGCGTTAGCCAACACGAAACCGCTCCTTGTCCTCGATGAGCCTTTTGACGGCTTCGACCCGATACAGTTGCTGGATATCCTTGAACTGGTTAAAGCGGAAAACCGTAAGGGGCGCACATTTTTGCTATCCATTCATCAACTGGGAGACGCGGAGAAAATATGCGATTACTACATATTGCTCAGCGAGGGCAGGGTGGTAGCCCGGGGATCGATAGAAGAGTTGAGGAAGGATTTCGGGACGGGTGAAAGTAGACTGGAAGAAATTTTCATGGCGGCTTTGATATGAGTAAGTTTGCGCTCCTGTTGAAAAAAGAAATCAGGGATATCTTCTCTTCGAAGGCGGCTCTACTTTTCCTCTTTTTGCAATGCTTTCTTGCCGGTTACAGCTTTTGTTCGGCGGTAAGTCTCTACAGTAACGCGAGTGTTGCCGCGGTAAACAATCCTCTTTACGCCACGGGATTCGAACCGGTGCCCGGGGTCTTTGTACCTACCTGGGGAGGACTTTACCTTCTTTACTCCCTGTTGCTACCTTTCGTGGTAATTCCTACCGTGGTCATGGAAAGGGCTCGAAATACTCTGGTTATACTGTTGCAGGTACCTTTCAGGCTGAGCGAAATACTTTTGGCCAAGGTTGCCGCCGGTTTTCTATTTCTCGTTTTTTCGCTGCTCCTCATGCTTCCCGCCATTTATATCTGGCACATGCTGGGCGGCCATGTACCTCTTGGTGAACTGCTGCTTTTGAACGCGGGATATTTGCTCTATGGCCTCTTTGTGATTGGAGTATCAGTGTTTGCCGGCACTCTTTTCAACAATGTTGCCGGCGCATCGATACTGTCTATCGTGCTGATTACTGTATCGTGGATAATTGAGTTTGGGAAAGATATGAATGTTTCGCCGCTGATGCTGGGCCTGGCCGGCTGGACGACGACCGCGATGCTTAAGTCTTTTGAACATGGCGTGCTGTCTCTGTCCGCCGTTCTTTACTTTGTTATACTGTCCGTTGTGTTTGTGCTGGCATCGAGGAGTTTTTTCGACGTTGAATTCAATATCAGGTGGATTGTCTCGAGTGTGGTTTTGCTGGCGGCGGGGTTGGGGCTTATAGGCTATACTTCGTTTAACGTTGATGTGACGGAAAGCCACCGTAATTCCTTCCAGCCGGCGATTGTGCAGGCGCTGAAAAAAATGCCTCCCCTGGAGATAGACGTTTACCTGAGAAGAACAGATTCAAGATTTAGGGACTATGAGGCGAGTTTTCTCAAGAAACTGTTCCTGGTAAAAAGGGACATCAGGGTAAAATTCATAAGAGGCAGGTCTCTTGAGAAGAACTACGGTCTCTTTGTTTACAGGGTAAACGGGAAATCGGCTTCAACTTATTCAAACAGCGAGGAAGAAATTTTTCCGCTTCTTTTCAAGCTTGCCGGTATAAATAATTACGGGGAATGCTCCCGGGAACATTTCAGGGGGTATCCCCTGGTGGTAAAAGAAAGTCAGCTGTCGCTCGTACGCTATGCGTACTACGTGGTATTGCCATTGATAATTGTTCTGGCAATCGTGCAGAGGAAATTTTTTTCTAAAAGGAGGCTTAAACTATGAAAAGAGTTCTGGTTGTTTTGCTGGTTTTGGCTATGAGTGCAGTGGCTTGGGCGGGAAAGCCGGTTAAGATCAATTTCGAAAACGAAACCTACGGCGCGCCGTCAGGGTATTTTAGTGCCTTCGTTGGCAGGTGGCACATTGACAGGGACGGCAAGAACCTTGTCTACGCCGTCGACGGTCGCAGGTGGGAGCAGGGTCTGATGGCGGAGGGTATTGCCAGGAAGGCCAAGGCGCTCTACGGCGAGAGGTACGCGGAGTTTCTGGACAACCTGGAAGCGTACAAGTATTTTCCGCTCAGTATTTTCAAGGGATGCCAGAATTTTTCGGGTGGCTCCATAGAGGTATCGTTTAAGACTA
>JALXAI010000544.1 GCA_026992215.1 Desulfobacterales bacterium
GTTGAAACGGTTCCATGTTCGGTCAGGAGCAAGCACGTTTTGAAGGTGATGCCGGTGGTGGTGGCTTCCCCGTATAGCAGCACCAGGTTGCTTTACAGCCCTGGCAATTACAAGCTGGAACCTTCAGTTCATTACCGGTGGATAACGCCCCCGGATACCATGATCAGGGAATACTTGATAAGGGCACTAAGGGAATCCTCGATTTTCGGTGAAGTACTTAAGCGGGAAGGAGTCATAAAGGCAGACTACGTGCTGGAAACTCAGGTTACAAGGCTTGAGTGTTCAGAAACGAACCGAACACCCGTGGCCCATTTTGAAGCCCATATCGTGCTTATAAGGAAAAAGAACAGGGCAAACCCTGAGCCGGAAATATGTTTGAAAAAGTCTTACAACGTGGTCGAAGAAATACCACGAAGCGAAAATCCCCCCGACGCGAACGACGTGGTTTCCTCCCTTAACCGGGCTCTTAAAAAGTTTGTTTTGCTTCTCGAAAAAGACCTTTGCGATTACTTTTCCGGCAACAAATAAAAGGAACCCGGGGGATTTCCCCCGGGTTTTTTGTTTTTAGTACATGTCACCCATTCCGCCACCCGGCATTGCGGGAGCCTCTTTCTCCGGCTTCGGTTTCTCCGCCACCATGGCCTCGGTGGTCAGCAGCAGAGAAGCCACGCTAGCGGCGTTCTGGATTGCGAATCGAACCACCTTCGTGGGATCGATTACACCGGCTTCGATAAGGTCCTCGAAGGTCTCCTTTTCAGCGTTGAAACCGAAGGAGCCTTCCTTCTCTTTCACCTTCTCAACAATCACGGATCCTTCGTAACCGGCGTTGTTGGCAATCTGCCTCAGCGGCTCTTCCAGCACTCTCTTTATAATATCAGCACCGGGCTGTTCTTCTTCGCTGAGCTGCAATGCTTCCACGCTCGGGATACACCTCAAAAGTGCCACGCCGCCACCGGCAACGATTCCCTCTTCCACGGCAGCCCTGGTAGCGTTCAGCGCGTCTTCAACGCGGGCTTTCTTTTCCTTCATCTCGGATTCGGTTGCAGCACCCACGCTGATTACCGCAACTCCACCCACAAGCTTCGCCAGCCTTTCCTGGAGCTTTTCACGATCGTAATCACTCGTGGTTTCTTCGATCTGAGTCCTTATCTGTTTCACCCTGGCCTCGAGTTCGGCAGGATCACCACCACCATCCACTATGGTGGTGTTGTCCTTGTCAACCGTTACCCTCTTGGCCGTACCAAGGTCTTTCAGGGTTACGTTTTCAAGCTTGATACCGAGATCTTCGGATACTACCTGTCCACCGGTAAGGATAGCGATATCCTGGAGCATTGCCTTGCGCCTGTCACCAAAACCAGGTGCCTTGACAGCGCAGGCTTTCAGAGTTCCTCGCAGCTTGTTTACAACAAGCGTTGCAAGGGCTTCTCCTTCCACGTCCTCGGCAATAATCAGGAGCGGTTTGCCCATCTTCGCTATCTCCTCGAGGATCGGAAGGAGGTCTTTCATGTTGCTTATCTTCTTCTCATGGCAGAGGATGTAGGGTTCTTCAAGAACCACTTCCATCTTCTCAGGGTCAGTTACGAAGTAAGGAGAAAGGTAACCGCGATCAAACTGCATTCCTTCAACGATTTCAAGAGTGGTTTCAAGACCTTTCGCTTCCTCGACGGTGATAACACCTTCCTTGCCCACCTTGCTCATTGCCTCGGCAATGATGTTACCGATGGTCGGATCGTTGTTGGCGGAAATGGTTCCAACCTGGGCAATTTCCTTCTGGTCCTTGGTTTCCTTGCTGATTTCTTTCAGCTTTTTGACAACTTCTTCTACCGCCTTGTCTATGCCTCTTTTGAGTGCCATCGGGTTATGGCCTGCCGCCACCAGCTTGGAACCTTCCCTGTAGATCGCCTGGCCGAGAATGGTCGCGGTGGTGGTACCGTCACCGGCCACATCGCTCGTCTTGCTGGCGACTTCTTTCACCATCTGAGCACCCATGTTTTCGAACTTGTCTTCAAGCTCGATTTCCTTGGCCACCGTAACACCGTCCTTGGTTACCGTGGGAGATCCAAAGGTCTTCTCGATTATTACGTTTCTGCCTTTCGGGCCGAGAGTGATCTTTACTGCATCCGCAAGGGTATCCACACCTTTTTTGATCTTCTCTCTTGCTTCAGTGAAATATTTAATTTCTTTTGCTGCCATAGTCCATCACCTCTCTTCTCGATTTTTTTATTCGATGATTGCAAGGATGTCGTCTTCACGCATGATAAGGAGCTCTTCGCCTTCGACTTTTACTTCGTTTCCCGCGTACTTGGAAAACAGCACCTTGTCGCCTTCCTTTACCGTAAGCGGAACAGTGTTTCCGTTTTCAAGGACCTTGCCGTTTCCCACTGCAATAATTTCGCCCTGTTGAGGTTTTTCTTTTGCCGTGTCAGGAATAATAATACCGCCCTTGGTTTTTTCTTCTTCCTCAAGCCTTCTGACAATCACCCGATCGCGCAACGGTCTCAGTTTCATGTTACCATCTCCTTTCTCTGCTGAATTTTTTATGAAAAGTATTTTATTAGCACTCAGTCCTTTCGAGTGCTAATATTAACCAGCGCTGCACCCATTTTTCAAGTACTATTTTAGGGACTTAGGTGGAGAAATGGGGGGATAAAGGCAGATCCGGATATGGAGGGCCTTAAATGAGCATTTTTTCTGTTAATTTCAAATTTTTCCTTGCCAAATCTATTTTGATGATACTCCTGCCTCTTCAAACGTTTTCATCCGGGAAAGGATCCTGGCGCCGGCTTCCACAATGGACATCGCCAGGGCTGCTCCAGTGCCTTCCCCGAGGCGCATTCCCAGCTCCAGGATAGGCTCCAGCCCCAGGTACTCGAGGGCAATCCGGTGCCCGGGTTCCGCCGACCTGTGACTGGCAAAAAGAAACGGCTTGACCGAGGGAGCCACAGTTGTTGCGACAAGTGCCGAGGCGGTGGTAATGAAACCATCAATGAGCACGGGGAATCGTCTTCTGGCACACCCGATGATAACCCCTGCCAGAGCCCCAATTTCAAAGCCGCCAACCTTGCTAAGAACATCCACACCGTTCTTTCTATCCGGTTTATTTATACTTATTGCCTTTTCAACGAGTTGCGCTTTACGTTTTATCCCTTCAGAATCAAGACCGGTTCCTGGCCCGGTAACATCTGCCGGTGCGGTGTTTGTGATGACAGAGATTATGGCGCTTGAAGGAGTTG
>JALXAI010000545.1 GCA_026992215.1 Desulfobacterales bacterium
AACAGCCGTTACCGTAATTATTAGCCATAGATCGATATTAATTGTTACCGTATATTGAAAAACGATCCTGGGAGGACATAGACATGGATAAATGCCCTGTTTGTGGCAATACCAACTTGATATCTGGAAAAAAGGAATATCAGTTCGTTGAGAGTGGACTTGATAACGTCATACTTGCAGGTGTGGATGTCACTCAGTGTCCCGAGTGCAACGAAGAATTTGTTTCAATACCCAATGTTGTCGCGCTCATGGACTTGATTGCGGAGCAGATAATGTTAAAAACCGGAAGACTAACCGGGCAGGAAATCAGGTTCCTGCGTAAGAACCTGTTAATGAAGATAGCGGAGTTTGCGACGCTCCTGGGTGTTGATCGAGTATCTTTGTCAAGGTGGGAAAATGAGCAGGTGAAACCAACTGTTGCCAACGACCGGCTCATTAGACTGACATACGCTACCTGTAAGAAGATTAACGAGAACACCAGAAAGAAACTGATAGAGCGGTTGAAAGATAAATCCCCCGAGGACACATGTACCGAACGCTATTTTATACCGGCCTTTACCGTCGGCTCTGAAGTGAGACAATCCAGAAACTCTTAATGAGCTCATCGAAGAAGAAGGACTTGATAAGCCTGCGTTAAAATAGTAGGCCCAAGGAGGAACATCAAATGAACAGAATAGAAGAATTTCCTTTTTTTAGAACTTATAAAGATAAGGATAAAGCTATTATTGACATAAAGGCTTTTGAGAAATGGATAAGTGAGCTGGATGTTGACCTTCTCACTGAAGAAGACAGACGAGACCGGGAACAGGCTTTTGAGGAGCTCAAAAAAGGTGAAGCCCTTGATCTCAAAGAGGCTATGAAAGAGTGGTGAGAGAACTCAGGATATCCAGGAAAGCCAACAAGTTCATTCTCTCTTTACCCGATAAGGAGAGAAAAGCGGTAAAGAAGGCCATTGAAAGGCTAATTGCAAATGATGCCGAAGGTTTGAACATAAAACGGCTTTTGCCATACCCGAAAGAATTCCGGCTGAGAGTCGGTAATGTTCGCATACTTTTCAGGTCTACGAAGAGTGAGCTTTTCATATTTAAGGCCGGATACAGAGGCGATGTCTATAAGCAATAGATTCTAAGGCTGTATGAGCTAACAATTTTATCCCAGCCATTAACTCAGGACCGTTGAGAGGGCAGGAAATGAAATTTTTCACAGAATGAAGAACAGAGCGAGGACTCAACGTTCACGATCTGACAAGGCACTAATGTCACTATCACCAGATGGCCGGATCAAAGTACTTCCTTACATTCACAAATCCAACACCCCCCTTTTTGTTTTTCCCGGATTAAATGGGGGAATAATTACACATGACAACCGGGCTCATTGACCCGTACCCCCCGGTGCAATCGATCGGGATTTATGCGTCGGATGTGGGGAATACTGTGGGGAATTACTTTTCGAAGACAAAAAAGAAGGAGTTGCGATTTAACGCAACCCCTTGATTTCTGTTTGATAGCGGGGGGAGGATTTGAACCTCCGACCTTCGGGTTATGAGCCCGACGAGCTACCAGACTGCTCCACCCCGCGTCAAGTACGTTTTCTTTTAACCAAAATCGTCCGGGAAGTCAAGGTATTTTGCCGGGCTTGTACATTAAATCGGAAGAAAGAGAGGTAAGCCGTCCCCTAAAGAGCATCAAAACGATCTTTATCCGACTTCTTTTAAAAAAGTTCTCCAAGGCCTGGCTGATTTCACCTAATTCGTCCCTCGATAATTCGGAGCTATCCGAAACAGTCCAGCCGTTTCCTGCCAATCGTACCAAACCGGGTTCTATCGATTTTCGCTGATATATTAGATAGATGGTTATTTCTCCCGAGCGAAAAAAATACCGGGCGAGTTGAAGCGGGTAATAGAGTTTTTCCGTGGCAAAGGCGTAGGAGATAGGGTAAATACCACGAGTTTTTGGCCTTATGCTTGTTTCATCAATGTAAAAATGTCTGAAACCATGATCTATGTAATTTTTGAAAAGCTCTTTTTGTTCGACTGTCAAGTGCTGCGTAGACAAACCCTCCCCCTGCGGGAAAAATCTTGAAGATAGATGAGCATCAAGCTTGTCTATTTTATCTACTTCAATTACGCTCATTTTCTTTGGACGCGCAAGGTATCTGTCACTTATGAAAAACTGAAATCTCTTCCCTTTTTTCCGCCCGGTTTTTTTCTCAGTCGGCATCTTCAAAGCCAGCCTTTTTCTTTTCAGTACTTTCTTCAACCTGGAAAAAATGGATGCTTTCACAAATTTGAACGTAACCTGCGAGGGAAACGGCAGAATTCTCAGGGCATTTGTGTAACGGGTTGATTTCAGATACTGCCTGACAACAATTATTTCTTTCTTGCCGTTGAAGCATATTATCACTTGCTCCGCGGGCTGGAGTATCCTGGTATTTTTCTTAAAAGGTATTATGGCCGGCTGGGCCACGCAAACATGGGTTGGTGGGACGGGGGAAAAACCAACCAGTGCCAGGAGAGCGACTAAAAGGAACACAAGATCCCTTTTCTTCAAACGTATTTCAAGACTATTATTTTTCATGAACGTGGATTCCCGGGACGTCCCTTTTCCGCTGTTAATCCAGGTCAGAATCCAGACCTGAATCAACGCTTGTATCTTCTATGCCTTCTCCCTGTTCCTTACTTCTGGCTTCTTCTTCCATGGCCTCTTCGACAATATCGTCGATATCTCCTCCCAGTTCATCTCCCAGTTCATCTCCGAACTCCCGTCCCATCTTTTTTAGGAATTTGGCCATACTCCTCGGATCGTTTTCGTCCAGGTCTCCGAATTTGCTGGGATCAGCCAGAGATTCCAGCCGTGTTTCTTCTGACATGATCACCCTGACCCTTGAAATAAGCCTCACCATTTGATCGCTGCCGCAAAATCTGCATATCGGCTCAATTTCTTCACTTACTTTAAAAGTGAGAAACTCGCTTTTTTTCCCGCAGAGCTCGCATCTGTATTCGTAAATTGGCATGGCATTCCTCCTTGTGCGGCACATTGAGCTGTTAACACAAAATTAAGGAGTTTTCGCTTGGAATTCAAGCATTTGATTGAAAAATTTTCTCATTCTTTTGTTGCAATTTCAAGCGGACACGTTTTATTGTGAAAAAAGATATGTTAAACCTATAACATGATTCTCTCATGAATAACACAACCTGGAGCAACTGCCGCTAACAATTATGTCCGAAGCCACAACAGGTAAAATTATACTCAGGAAAAGCGTGCCGAGAAAGTTTTTCGAAATGATGCGCGGGAACCTGATGTCCCGAATGAGCGGATTTGTCCGGGAAGTGGTGGTGGCATCTTTTTTCGGAGCCAGCAGAGCCACTGATATATTCGCTATTGCGTTTACTGTTCCCACGCTATTCAGGAGGATTCTTGGCGAAGATATGGTGGAGAAGGCATTTCTGCCGTCATTCCGCCAGTTGATTGCGGCAGGAGAACACGAAAAAGCCTGGAAACTGGCGTCGAAAATTTTCACTCTCATGGTGATTTCGCTTTTAATCATTATGGGTCTCTTATACCTGGTCACTCCCGACCTGGTGCGTCTTATAGGAGCAGGCCTCGAGAAAACTGCTTTGAAGAGAGCAGTCGTAATGACGTATATTTTGCTGCCGTTTATGGTCCTTATTGGAATGGCTGCCTTTGTTGGAGGGCTTCTACTTTTTATGGACGCAACGGACGTGTACGGGTTTGCGCCTGTAATGTTAAGCGTGGGAGTAATCGCGGGGGTGGTCTTTCTTTCCAAGAAAATCGGTATTTATGCTCTGGCCGTTGGTTTTTTGCTGGGTAGTCTGCTACAACTTTTGTATCAAATTCCTTACCTGATTAAAAAGAGCAGGGAGTACAGGGGTAAGCTCAGGTTAAGTTTGCGGGGGGGCGAGAAAATCCCCGAAATGAACACCGTGGGGAAACAATCTGGGTGGATATTTTTGCAGTCCATAAGCAGCAAGACGGTGGAAATTGTCGACAGGGTGCTGGCTTCGTACCTTGTGGCAGGCAGCGTAGCGGCTCTTTATTTCGCTCAGCGTCTTATTCAGCTTCCCAACGCGATTCTTTCTTTAGCCCTGAGCCGGGCATACGTTACTGACTTAAACGACCATGCTCAAAAAAGGGATTGGCAGGCCTTCAAAAAAACAGTGGTAAACGGTCTTAATGCTTCCTTTGCGCTCATGATCCCGGTGACAGCCTTGATGGTAGCTTTAAGCGAGCCTATTACCATACTTGTTTTCAAGAGGGGTGTTTTCGGAACAAAATCGGTCGCGATCACGTCTGTAGCTTTTACTTACTACAGTCTGGGGCTTGTCGGAATGGCAGTTTACAACAACTACACGAGAATATTCCCGGCACTGAATAAGAACCAGTGGCCGGTTTTCACGTCGATAGTGGCGGCCGCAGTTAACGTGGTTTTGAACATCATGCTGGTAAAAACCCCTCTTGCTCACGGTGGCATCGCCCTTGCCTCCTCTCTTGCATTTACGTTGAACGCGGGCCTGCTGTTTATTTTACTCAATCGCGAACTGAGGATGCTCGGTGCCCAGACAATAGGGTACAGAGATGTAAAGGGCGTTTTGCTACCGGTAGGCTTTGGAGCTCTTTTAGCCGGTATTGCAGTCCACGAATGTTACAAAATCTGGGTTGCTTTTTCGGACAAATTGGCGGTCAACTGGCAGATGGTTTTTGACTGGCAGGCCGTCGTGGGGATCGGAATTGCCGGCCTTGGCGGGCTGACTGTATTTACCTTGGTGATTGGTTACTGGGGCAGGTTTCGGCGCAAAACCGGCAAAAGAATCCTGTTGACCGGCGGAGGAACCGGGGGACATGTCAATCCGGCCCTTGCCATCGCGGAGGCCATCAGGGAAAGGGAGAAGAACACGGACTTTCTTTATGTTGGCGTCAGGGGAAAGGCCGAATCCGTAATAGTGACCAGGGAAGGCTATCCCATTAAGTATATAAAAGCCGTGGCTTTTCCAGGATTCAGGCCTTCCATGTCCCTGGTAAGGTTTCTTGGAAGTCTTTTTTTTGGAATGATCAAATCTTTCTGGATTCTCACGGACTACCAGCCCGAACTGATCATAGGCACCGGAGGCTATGTTTGTGCGCCAATAATTTTCACCCACACAATTATGAAATGCCTGGGCATGAGCAGTGCAAGGGTTTATATTCATGAACAAAACAGTGTCCCCGGAAAACTAAATGCCCTGGTAGGCAGATTTGCAGACAGGGTGTTCCTTACTTTTCCGGAAACTTTAAAGCATTTCCCCAAAAATGGCGTGGTAGTAGGGTATCCTGTAAGGCGTTCTGTCAAGCTAATACCCAGGGACGAGGCACTTTCGTCCCTAGATTTTAAGATACCCAAAAACGCCAAGGTTGTTTTCGTCTTCGGTGGATCCCAGGGCGCCAGAACCATTAACCGGGCCATTGTGGATGCTCTTGGTTATTTTATCAACTGGGAAGGACGTATTTTCATCATTCACGGGATGGGCATCTTGCATAGCGATGAATACGACGCGGTTCTCGACACGGAAGAGCGGTTGAAACGAAGGTATAGTGAAGAGGAACTGGAGAAAATAGAAAAGTTTTACTACAGAAAAGATTACTTCCATAACATAGGAGAAATCTACGCCGTAAGTGATCTGATAGTTTGCCGGAGCGGGGCGGGGAGCCTGAATGAAATTTCGATGGTTGGAAAACCGGCATTAATAATTCCTAAGGCCAATTTGCCCGGGGATCACCAGGTGATGAATGCCAGGGCAATGAAACGAGCGGGCGCAGCCGAAATTATATTTGAGGATACCGTTATCGAAGATGGAATTATCCTGGAAAAGGTGGAAGGGGCGCTGCTTGCAAAGAAGATTAAGCAGTTAATCACTGATGAGCAACGCTTGAAAACTCTCGCCGAAAACAGCAAGAAATTCATGCGAAAACGAGCGCTGGAAAGAATTGTTGACGAGATTTACGGGGGAAAAACCCGTCCCGATGACACCCTCAGCGACGATCAACTGCTACAACCCCTTTTAACCAACAGTCAACTGCTGGCAAGGCTCAATGCCGCTTACCTGAGCAAAGCTGCCAACAGTTATCATCCGCTGGACGTCATCAAAGATGTTGATGATTTGCAATATTATCGTCACAGGGCTGCGGCCCTTCTCACTCATCCCGACTGGTGGTGGCGCAACGTAGGGGTCAAGCTGGTAGGCCTGCTGAAATACCAGGACAAGATTCCCACGTTACTGCACATGCTTCAGGACAGAACCCCTGACAGCACGCTCAAAAGACTTCTCGGTGGAGATTTTCGTGAGGTAGGATTTATCAGGAGAAACGTGCTTACCGCTCTTCGGCTAATTGATTACTGGGACGAAGACATCGAAAGATGCGTACTCGAGGCTTTCAATGATCCTTACTATGAAGTGGTTTCAAATGCCGCACGCACAGGCGAACATTTTGCCCAAAGGCTCAAGGAGCCTCTTAGATGGCAGGAACTACTGATTCAAAAACTAAGCGATAAGCACCTTGAAGTAGTCACCGCGTGTGCATCTGCGATTGGAGCCATTGGGACAAACAAAGAAGCAATGTTGAGCCTTGTGGGGCTATCGTCAAGATTGGAATGGCAGGTTAGAGATGCATCGTTGAGAGCCATACGACAACTTTTGAAAAGAGGGGTAATTACAGCGGACGAAGAGCTCATCCGAACCCTATCAAGTTTTATCCTGACTTCTACCGACTTCAAGCCGTTTTTTTCTATCAAGGAAAGCTATAGAATGGTAACAGAGGAGATTGAATCCATTTTGAAAAAGCAGCATCGAACATCTTCGGAAAGCCGGGATGAAGAAGACTAACCTTTATGGCTTACTGCCGCGAGGATACAGCGGGTGTGAAATTTCTGCGTAAAAGGCAGGCATACCTGGGCCAGTTGATATTGTCTGCTCAGGTTCTGTAGATTTGTTACAGTCATGGAGCTCCTTGGCGTTGACAATTGACAAACCATATGTCGTTTACATAACTTATGCGATTGATCAGTTTAACGCGGAACCCTTCTGACGGGAAAACCGTATGTTTACATCGTACATTATGGTGGATGCAAGATAAAGATACATCTTAATATTATGCAGGGGTTATTGGGGACGCAGCAGGGTACATTACGAATGCACAAGGATACCTTCTTCGAACCAGGCTTGCGTCTTTGGTCCGGCAGAAACGAACTGATCATGTTTTTTGTTTCCGTCCCTGGAAACTTAGCGAATTTACCATAAAGTCAGGTTGGATACGTTATGTTGTTCAAACTCGGCAAATACCTTCTTGTGCATTTTGAATCTTTATCCTTTTTGCGGTTGGTTAACTATATATCCTTTCGCTCCATAATGGCCGCGCTCACCTCTACCATATTTCTCTTCTGCTTCAGCAGACCTTTCATAATCTACATGCACCGGAGAAATTTCCTGGATCAGGTCAGGGAGACCGGGATCAAGAGCGCTTTTGACAAGAAAGGCACACCGACCATGGGCGGCATCCTGATTATCGGCGCAATTATCACTTCATTGCTCCTGTGGGGCGACTGGTCGAATCGCTTTCTTATCTTGGTAAGCGCCTCACTGGCAGGCTTTGGGCTTATAGGGTTCTGGGACGACATAGTCAAAAGTAAGCATGGGAGCGGTGACAAGGGCATAAGCGAAGGATTGAAATTCTTCCTTGAAGGGATCGTGGCTCTCGGATTTGCCCTCGCTTATTTAAGCCCTTTTTCTCCGCTGCCGTCATCCATCTCAGGCCTTCTGTACGTACCATTCGTTAAACATCCCGTGGCCAACCTCGGGTACCTGTACGTACCATTCATAGTATTTTTTATGATTTTGGTAACCAACGCAGTGAACATAACTGACGGTCTGGACGGCCTTGCCATAACACCGTCCATATTCGTGATGGCCGTGCTTGGGGTGTTTGCCTACGTTGAAGGAAACGTTATTTATTCTGCATACCTGAATTATCCCTATCTCAGGGGCGCCGGGGAGTTAACGGTATTTGGTGCCGCTTTCGTCGGTGCGGGACTTGGCTTCTTATGGTACAATTCGTACCCTGCCCAGATCTTTATGGGAGACACCGGATCTCTTGCCATTGGCGGAACTCTCGCATCTATATGCGTTCTATTGAAACAGGAGATGCTATTCCCAATAGTGGGAGGATTGTTTTTGGCCGAAGCATTGACTTCGCAGATTCAAGACAAGATAGGCGTGCGGTGGCTTGGAAGGAGGATTTTTTGCAGGGCACCATTGCACCATGATTTACAATACCAGGGTATTGCCGAAACCAAGGTCGTTATTCGACTCTGGATTGTTTCGGGTATCCTCGCGTTAATAGCGCTTGCAACTATAAAATTGCGGTAAAGCTTGCCGTGTAGTCCAGGAGGCGAGATAATGGGAATATTTGTAGTAAAGAGATCAGAAGATGAAAATGGTAAGCCGGCACAGGGAGTGGATATAGGCGTACAAACCGTAGATGGGACGGAAGTATTATGGATTTTCACAAATGTTGCTTCTCAAGGCGAATTTGAACACATTGTAGCGACGCTCAAGAAAGATCTCGATTACGCGGTTCGGGAAGTTACCCGAATATTGGGGGAGATCAAGGCTGAAGAAGAAGGAGATAAGGTGTTGAAACCTGGCATGGACCCGGAAGACGCATGGCAAATTATGGAAAACGCAGAAGAAGACGAAATCTTCGGAATGTTCAACAATCTGCCTGGCAAAGACAGGAAAGCCCTGGCAAACTTCGTGTTTACAAAACTCAACGTGTTCAAGGGCAGGGCCATGTATTTTTCGCAGCATTACGACTACGGTTCCAACCTTCTTCTCCAGGACAAAGATATTTCCTCGCAGGCGTGAAATGTTGTTACCTGCGTGAATTATCTCTTTGCCTGGCGCTAAGTGGTTTGAGACCGTACCGCTCGGCAAAGCAAGGCAGACACGGGCAGGGAACCCGGAATACCGGTTATCGGAAATAAAAACATCTACATGAAAGTGGTTGTGACGGACCGTGAGAACATCGCTTGCAGCAAGTGACTGCAAGGGAAATCAGTATTTCCGATATGTTCCTCCCGTCCCCTGCCCTCCAGGTTTCAGCGGATGAGAAAAGAGCCTTTATCGTGATTGACCTGTTAACAAAAGGAACCGGGATGGCGCAGGACACAACAAAAAAGGAGCAATCGTGGCCGAATGTCCCCTGACTTCGGTGTTTAGTTTTTTGGCCAGAAGCAATGTTTCAAGATATTACTGGGAATTAAACGAATCATGGGATTCAGTTTTTTTTGACAGTAAGGAAGCTTATCATATAAAAATTAAGAGAAAGATTACATTGGGTTGCCTTATGCTTCTAACCAATGACCACATACAGGGTGGTTTCAAATGGGTGCAAAATCCGAATACAAGGTAGGAAAAGCCCTGGCAGTCCGGGAAGTCCTGGATCGTTTGGGCGGTGATGAAGAGCTTTTGAGCGAGGTTGTCAGCCTGTTTATTGAAGAAGTGCCCGATATTCTTTCCAGGTTAAAAGATGCCATTGACAATGGCGACTGGGACGGAGCTTCCAAACTGGCTCATACCTTAAAAGGTTCGAGTTCGAACGTGGGAGCCCAGGGTTTTGCTTCCCTGGCTTTGAAACTGGAGAACGACAGCAAAAATGGGGATTCTTCCGAAGCGCTTCGAACGTACCGGTTGCTACAGGATGAATTAGAGGCGGTGGAGCGGTTCACAAGCAATCCGGACTGGATAAAGAACGCTTAGCCCTATCTCTCAGACCCCCTCTTTCGCCAGCTTTTCAACAAGTTTCTTCTGCTCGGGGGTCAACTTTTTCGGTAGATCCACCACGATTTCCACGTACAGATCGCCTTTTTTGCCGTTCGTAAGCGACTTTACACCCTGCTCTTTCAGCCGCATTTTGGTATGGCTCTGAATTCCCGGAGGTACTTTCAATTTCAGGGTTTTACCGTTTAAAGTCGGCACACTAATTTCGGTTCCGAGCAATGCTTCGCTCAGTTTGACGTGGCGCGTCAGATAAAGGTTATTTTTCTCCCGTCTGAAAACGGGGTGAGGAGCTACGCGAATTTTTATGTAAAGATCACCCGGCGGTCCTCCCCATGGACTTGGTTGCCCCTTTCCAGCAAGACGCAGCTTCTTACCTTCCTCGATCCCGGGTGGTATCTTGACCGATACTCGCTCCTTCCTGCCGTCCAGTTGGTACGTGATGAGCTTTTCCGTTCCCCGGACCGACTCTTCGAGGGAAATGGTAAGTTCCACGGTTATATCCTGCCCTTTTTGAGTCCCGGGGCTCGCTTGCTGCGAAAAGAAATCAAAGCCGAAGGGAGCTTCCTGCTGGCATCGTCTTCTGTGGCCTCCAAACCCGCTCCCTTTCCCCATGTGGCCGAATATCCTGCCTATGAAGTCATCTCCGCCAATACCAAACTCGCTGAAGATGCTGGAAAAATCGAAGTTTCTGAAGATATCTTCCTGGCTAAACCTCTGCCCGAATCCTTCGGCGCCAAACATATCATACTGTCGCCGTTTCTCGGGATCGCTCAAGACCGCGTATGCCTCGT